>JAGFJK010000022.1 GCA_024102795.1 Pirellulaceae bacterium | reverse complement strand
CAGCAAGCTGGGGTCCATCGGATCGCCAACCGAGCCGCTGGCCATCCAGACGCATGGCGTCGAGTTGGCCAATGGCGGCCTGCGCGACGGGACGATCACCGCGCGGGCGCTGGGCGACGTGGCGTTGACTCAGGTCGCCGATCATCTCCTGATCCGCGGCATTGTCTCCGACGCGGGTGACGTGTACCTGAACGTTCCCGGCGGCAGCGTGTACGACGCCGCCACCAGTCTCTCGCTGGCACCCACGCTGGCCGAGGCTCAGGCTGCGTGGCAACGTCTGGGCTTAAACGACCCGGACTTCGGTCAGGTCGGAGTGGCGGCCTTCGAGAATTCAGTCGGCGAGAGCTATCGGCAGTTCTGGCAACTGCTGGCCAATGGTTCGGTGCAAGACGGAGCGTACACGTTGAATGCGTCGGCCGCCAGTTCGTACGGCCCGCAGGCGGCCGCGGCCCTCGGCGCGCCCGACCCGACGGTCGAACAGGTGCGGGCCTACGCCGCGGACCGGTACAGCCAATTGGTCGCCTTCTTCGAAGCGAACCTGGCCGCCGATTGGATGAGCGAATCCGAGTTCCAGGTCTTCGACCCAGGGTTCAACTACGTCGCCACGCCGGAGCAGGTCGCCGACTTGACGCTGCACACAAGCTGGACGGCGGACCAGTTGCTGTACGCCCTCGACCAGGCGGCCCTGCAGCCAGCCGTCAGCATCCCGTTGCAGGCCCAGCAGCCACACGTTTCGGGCCGGGCAGTGTCGATCACGGCGGGCGGCGAAGTGGGCCGGGTGCGACCGCCGCAAGTCATTTCGCTCGCGGCCATCCAAAGCGGGGCGCTCACGCCGGCGGAAAAACTGGCGCTGGCCACGGCGCGCGTGGCCGGCGAAGCGGTCTTTGTCGGAACCGACGCCCAGGGAAACACGGTCACGTTTCCCGATGGAGAGTCGCCGCCCGGCGTAACCGCCACGGGCGTGCAAGTGACGATCCATCGGCCGCTGCTGGTCGCGGTCACAAATTCGCCGGAAGCCGCTTTGAACGTGACGGCGCCCGACGGCATCACCATCTGGCAAACGGCCGGCGATCTGGTGATCGGCGCGATCGCGAGTGACGGGGCCGTGGAGCTGGCGGCGCCGGGAAGCATCGTGAACGCCCAGACCGTTGTCCACGGCTTTGGCGGCGACGGAACGGGCTGGACGGCGAACCTGACCGGCGACTCGTCCACGGTCATCGCCGACGACGTGCTCACACTGACCGACAACCGCACCAACCAGGCGCGCAGCGCGTGGTTGAATACGCCCGTTTCCACGAGCGGCTTCACCGCCAGCTTCACGTACCAGGCCGGCGGGGACCGAGCGGCCGACGGAGCCGCGCTGGTCTGGCAGAACCAAGGTCCCCAGGCCTTGGGCGGCATCGGCGGCAGCCTGGGCCTGGGCGGCATCCGCGGCTCGACCGCCGCCTATGAGATCAATCTCTTCGACGGCCACGTCCAAGGCACGAACTTTGTTCAATCAAGCGCGCTGAGCATTTCGGCCGGAAGTACGTCGGACATTGAGCTGTTTTTGGCCGACACGCATGTCAGCGGCGGCCTGGTTTCACGGACCACGGCCCCGATTGACACCACGCAAGTCGCGAACCCGGCGCCGCAGGAGGTCTATCAAAGTACGCGATACGGGAACTTCACGTACACGCTTGCGGACCTGACGCCCAACGCCACCTACACCGTGCGATTGCTGTTCGCGGAAACGTTCTGGTCCGCCGCCAACGCTCGGCTGTTCGACGTGGTGATCAACGGCACCCGAGTGCTCGACAGCTTCGACGTGTTCGCCCAGGCCGGCGGCAAGGACGTCGCCATCGAACGGGCATTCGACACCCAGGCGGACAGCGCCGGCCAGATCACCGCGCAGTTCGTCACCGTGGCGGACAACTCGATCGTCAGCGGCATCGAGATCGTTCCCGTCACCACCGGTAACTATCTCGGCACCGACCCAGTCGATGTCACCAGTGGCAACCCCATTCGTGTGACGTTGCGGTATGACGAACAGGCAAGTGCGCTTGTCGAAACGCTCACCGACACCACAACGGGGGCGACGTTCACCCGGACCTACGCCAACGTCGATTTGGGGAACCTGCTCGGCCCGGCGGCATTCATTGGCTTCACGGGCGCCACGGGGGGCGCGATTTCCACGCAGACAATCCGCGACTTCGAGCTGTTCTTCAGCTACGGCGGGATCGACGCGGCCGACATCACGCTGCGGTCGACAGCCGGCGGAATCGGCGCGGTCGACGCTCCGCTGACGGTGATCCTGGGGGACGGGCGCTTCAATGCCACCGCCGAATCCGACATCCTCGTGCACCAGTCCGTCGGCAATCTGAACGTGGGCCAGGTGACCTCGGTCCAGGGCGATATTCTGCTCGACCCGCCCGAACCGGGCCAGAGCGTGGTCTTGTTCAGCGACTCGGTGGTGACGGCGCCGCTGGGCCACGTGACCTTTCAGGCTCACGATGACGTCTCGCTGGCCGCGGGCAGCAAGGTGCATGCGCTGACCGTCACCGTGCAGGCCGGGTTCTCGGTGATTCCCGGCGCGAGTGCTGACAGCCGCGTCACGTTGGCCGGCCTGATCGACGCCGGATCGGTGCTGATCCTTGGGGGCAGCGGCAAGGACTCGGTATGGATCGGCTCCGACGGTATCCAACCCGGAACGCTTGATCTGATACGTGGCCACATCGAGTTCCGCGGAGCCGGCGGCGGAGATGAGTTGACGCTCGACGACCGGGCGGCGATGAACGGCGGCGGCCTGCCGCTGCGAACCGGTTACGCCATCACGCCGAACCAGGTTGGAAACAACCCGGGACTGGGAACCGCGCCGCGCATGTTCGCCGGACTGACCTACGACGACAGTGTCTCGCGACTGGGTCTGCTTGGCTCCGCCGGTTCGTCCATGTTCCATGTCACACCCAGCCAGGATACCGAGTTTCACCTGGCCGGCCACCCCGATGCCGGCGCCGGCCTGCTGGGCGGCAATTCGCTGACGGTCGACGAAACGGGAACCCTGGGGGCCGCTCGGCAGCATTCGTCGTCGGCTGCCGGATCGTGGACTTTTGCCGAGCCGCATCGGCCAGTTCAGTTCGGTGGCATCGCCCGTTTCAACCGAGTGACGTTTGGCGCATGGGCGGGCACCACGATCATCCACGACTCCACCGCGGACGATGCCACGTTCGTGGTCACCTACCGAGGTCTCACGGCAATCGGTCTGGAAGGCGGAGTGGGCGAGCACGACGCGGTGCGCGTGGTCGGACCGAACGGTTACCACGAACTCGCGCGGTTTGTCCAGGTCACGCCGTCATGGGATGGCAGCTCGCAGGTTGTGACCTATCGCGTACCCGCGCCCAGCGGCCAGTGGCGGGCCGGAGACAACGGCGCGTACTCGATCGAAGTCCTGCCAGGTCGGATTGGAAACGGACTCGGCCAACTGCTGCCCGCCGCGCAAGTGGGTACGCTGTGGGTCAACATCGACAGGCTGTGGTTGACCAGCACGCTGCAAGAGCCGGGAACCTATCGGTTGGAGGTGGCTGGGGCTTCGCCAGGCGCCACGGTGGTCTTCGTGCGGGGCACTCAAGCGGGCCAGTTTCCATTGGATCCCCTCGGACTGACGCTCGATCTGGCCGATCCCGTGGAGTTGGGCCAGGTGGTGGCGGACACGTCCGGCCAGGCGCGACTGGTCGTGCAGGTGCCACCGCAGGTCGCTGACGAACTGCTGGGATTCCAGGCCTTCGAGCAAGCGCCCGCGCCTTTGGGCAGCCACCTGGTCCACGCGGCAGCCATGTCGCGGCTGATCGAATCGATCGAGACCGCGGGCGGGGTGGTGACCGGCGGCCAGAGCGTTCAGTTCCGGGTGACTTTCACCCAACCGGTGGCGGGCGTGACGGCCGATGGGTTTCACCTGGTAACGAGTCACAACGTTGCGAATGCCCGTATCGCGCACGTGGCCGGCCTGGGAAGCGAGTACCTGGTGACGGTCGAGACGGGTTCGGGCGACGGCACGCTGCGGCTGCGCCTGACTGACGAGGCGGAAATCGCCAATGCCACGGGAGTCGGGGCGAACCTGACGCGCAGCGGCGGCCTGGCCGGCTCGTCGTTCACGATTCACAAGACGCGCGAGGACGTGAACCTGGACTTCGTTATCTCGCCCGTGGACGCCCTGGTACTGATCAACGCGATCAACCGCAATCAAGGCGGTTACCGCGTCAGCGGCGGCGACGCGGACCCCTGGTGGCATGACGTCAACCAGGATGGCTGGGTGTCGCCGGTGGATGTGCTGATCGTCTTCAACTATCTGAACTGGCGGGCCGGGCTGGCTGCCGGTGAAGGCGAAGACATCGTACCGACCAATGCCGACGCGCCAGTGGTTGATCTTCGGGATTATCTTGCCGAGCCGGTTGAGAGGAATGCCGCGAGCGGCTTCGTCCAACGTTCGGGCGCCGCTTCGAGATGGATGGATCACCTGCCCAGCGGACCTCGCGTCACGCAAGAAACCGTGGATTGGGGATACGATCCCAGTCCGCCAGAAGTGCGAGGCGATGATCTCAGCGACCTGTTCGGTGAGTCGTTTGAGGACGTTGCCGCCGACATCCTGCGCGCCTGGCGAAGCCGCTGATGCGCCTCGGCTACTCGGCGGGAGCCGCCACGATGGCCACCGACGCCGTGCATTCCGCTTCGGCGCCGTCGCCCAGGTCGGTGCGGACCTTGATCGTGCGCACCACCTTTCCAGGCTGGTCGCCCGCCTTGAAGGTCAGCGGCAGCACGTGGACCTTCTGCGCCGTGTCGCCGATCGGCACTTCAAAGCATTCGTCGCACTCGATCGCCACGACGCGGAACGGCTGCTTCCCCATCACGACCAGCTTGCGCGTGACCTGCTGGTTCACCGGCACGACGCCCAGATACAAGCTGGCCGGGCTGAGCGTGATCGGCGGCACGATACGGCCGGTCACCGGAACGGACAACTGGCGGGCCGAGGGGTCGGTGGTGGTCAGCACCAGTTGCTCGTGCAGATAACCGACCGGAGCGTCCGAAGCCAACGTGGCCGTCAAGCGGCACGCGGGTCGGCCCGCAACCGTTTGCAGCGGCTGCAGTTGGCATTTGAGGTGCGGGTTCGAGCAGTGCACGTGTTCGATCCGCCACCCGGACTGGAAGCCGTGGTATTCGATCAACACTTCGCGGTCCGCGGCCTCGCCCGTGCTGACCGCGCCGAACGCCACGTCGCCGGGTTGCATGACGACGTCCCCGCGGATCGTGCCATCCACGCGCAGTTGGATCTCGGCGAATTTGGGACGGTCGATGGTCACCGTGATCGTGGCTCCATGTTTTCCCGTGAAGGAGCCCGTGTTGAACACGGCCAGGATGCCGCCCGTTTCGTAAGTCGTCAGGTCGGACTTGAGGATCTGGGGAGTCGAACAGCCGCAACTGGACCGCACGCTGGCCACGTGCACGTCGGCGGCGTAGGGATTCTCCATCCGGAACGTAAACTCGGCCTTGGCGTTCCGCGCCACGACTCCAAAGTCGTGCGACTTGACCGGAAACAGCTTTTCGGCCCAGTCCTGGCCACGGGCGGTGGCGGCCAGCAGCAGTGCCAGGAAAATGGTCACGGGGGTCAGGCGGAGCATGATGTCGGGCACCCGGCGGAAGGAAACGGGGAACGATTCCCAGGGGGAGTTCGAGCAACACGTGTGGTGAATAATCAACGCAAGTCTACGCCGTACTGGCCCGTCTGATCCGGTGAAGCGAAGTTTTTTGCCATCCCCCGCCGGGTCCCGAGCGTTGCGACCCCGACAATCGCTCTTTTCGTCACCTGGGAGTTTTGCTAAGTACCCGCTTTCCTGCTGGTGCGCAACCGCTTCGCACCCGCCAGGATGGACTTGGACGGCGGGCAACAGGCCCGCCTGGCGACGGTCTGCACCCGCCCGCGGGGATGAAACTCATGCAACGACTTCTGGTACGACTGTCGGCCGTCGGAGCCATTCTGGCCGCGGGCGGCGTGGCGATTGTTCAAGCTCAGTTTCGCACGCCTCGCGGCGACATTGCGGCCGCCGAACAGCCGGCGGCGTCCGCTCAGCCGGGGACTCCCGCGCCCGTGCCGCAACCGATTCCCGGCACGCCCGATGAGGACGACGCGCCGCTGGTGCCGCCGTCGCCGGACCTGTTCCGGGGCAGGTTCTCGGCGCCCGATTCGTCCGCCGCGGAACTTTCCGAACCGAACCCGGTCGCCGCGGATCAGTCCGCAAGCTACATTCGACCGGTCGCCGGCGAGGATCCCGCGCCGCCCGAATCGCCGATTCCGTCCGACCCGAACTATCCCGCTCAACCGCCTGCCGGTGGCGGTGCGTTTGCGGACAGTGGCGGCACATTTGCCGGCGGCGGCACGTTTGCCGGCGGCCAAGAATCGCAGTACGGCGGCGAGCGGACGGGCGAGGCAACGCTGGCGGACGACGAACCGCGCGAATCTGGCGGTGTCCTGGACGACGCTCCGGTTCGAGCCGGCATGGCCGAACCACCCCAGCCACCACCGGCGGCTTATGGGATCGGTTTCAGCGCGAACCAGGACAGCGTCCCGGACTCCGCGCCGCCCGCCGAAATGCCCGCCCAAGCCACGCTCAGCCCCCGCTTCGCCGAGCGGTCCGCGGGTTCGGACTACCAGGCGGAACAGCCAGAGCCAGCGGTTCCAACCGAGCAAACCGTTCCGACAAGCCAAGCGTCGTCAACTGGCGCGCTGGCCGAGAGTCCAGCATCGGCCTACGGCACCTCACCAGGCTACAGCTCGGCATCCGCGAGCGGACTTCCACCCGCGCCGCCAGCGGTGCCAGCTTACGACAGGGCGCCAGCTTATGGCGAGGCGCCAGCGTACGGCACGGAGCCAGCCTATGGCACGGCGCCAGCCTATGGCACGGGGCCAGCTTACGGCACGGGGCCAGCTTACGGCGCGGCGCCAGCCTACGACCAAGGCGCTCAGCCCCCGGCGCCAGTACAGGCGGCCAGCGAAGGGCGTGGCCAGCCGGGCGAGCCCCGGCAGGAAGGCGTTCAGACACCGACGTTGGCGGTCGAGAAGCTGGCGCCCGCCGAAGTGCAAGTGAATCGACCGGCGACGTTCCAGATCCGCATTCGCAACCTGGGACAAGTGGCCGCTCACGACGTGGTCGTCCGCGACGAAGTGCCGCAAGGCACTCGGCTGGTGCAGGCCACGCCGCCCGCCACGCAGTCCGCCGACGGCGTGCTGACCTGGCAACTGGGCACCCTGGAGCCGTCGCGTGAGACGCTGATTACGCTGGAGCTGCTTCCGCTGCGCGAAGGCGAAATCGGCAGCGTGGCGCAGGTGACGTTCCAGGCCGCGGCGTCGGTTCGCACCACATCGACTCAGCCGAAGCTGAAGCTCAAGCACAACATGCAACCCAAGGTGCTGATCGGGGACCGCGTGGTGGTGTCAATCTCGATTGCCAACGAGGGCAGCGGCGCGGCGACCGGGGTCGTCATTGAGGAGGACGTGCCGGAGGGGTTGTCACATTCGGCCGGGCGCGAACTGGAATACGAAGTGGGCACGCTGCGGCCGGGCGAGACCCGGAACCTGGAGTTGACGCTGCGGGCCGAACAGCCCGGTACGATTCAAAATCGGCTGGTCGTGCGAGCGGACGGCGAGGTGCTGGTCGAGGACGTGGCGGAAATCACGGTGGTCGCCCCGCAGCTCCAGATTGCCATCGACGGTCCTGCCAGAAGATACCTGGACCGGCCGGCAACCTACACGATCACGGTCAGCAATCCCGGTACGGCGACCGCGCAGGACGTCGAGCTGACGGCCCATCTGCCTCGCGGCTTCCAGTTCGTCTCGACCAACAACCATGGCCGCTACGATCCGCAAAGCCACGCCGTGTTGTGGAGCCTGGCGGAATTGCCGGCCGCGGCCCAAGGGAACGTGGAGCTGACATTGCTGCCGCAGGAGATGGGCGAGCGGAAACTGACGATCGAAGGCCGGGCGGCGATGAACCTGACGGACCGCCGCGAACACAGCATCGTCGTCGAGGGGCTCGCGGCCTTGTTCTTCCAGGTCGGCGACACGGAGGACCCGGTGCCGGTGGAGAGCGAAACAGTGTACGAAGTGCGGGTTTCGAATACCGGTTCAAAGGATGCCACGAACGTGCGTTTGACGGCGCTGCTGCCGGCCGGCATGCTGCCACTCAGCGGCGAAGGGCCGACGCGCGTGCTGGTCGAAGGGCAGCAGGTGTTCGCCGAGCCGTTGCCGCGACTGGCCCCACGCGGCGAAGCCGTGTACCGGCTGCGAGCGCGGGGACTGCAACCGGGCGACCAGCGAATCCGCGTGCAACTGAGCAGCGACGAACTGGAGGCTCCCGTGCTGAAAGAGGAAAGCACGCGAGTCTATTCGGATCGGTAGCCGCGGATGTCCCGCAGCCGCGTCACGTAGCCGCGGTTGACTGGTCGCGGTGGGCGGGCCACACTGGACAAGTCGCAAGCGCGGCTTGCCGATCCTGCCTGATACGCTAAGTGTTGCCGGTCGATGCCCGTCCGAGTTTCTTGTGCCTGTGGACGCGTTCTGTTGGTGCCGCGGGCACGGGCCGGCACCGACGTGCGCTGTCCCAAGTGCGGCCACACGGT
>JAGFJK010000180.1 GCA_024102795.1 Pirellulaceae bacterium | reverse complement strand
CTGAGCGACGAGGGTCTGCTGGCGGGCGAGCCGGACGGGGGAACCGGTCCCGCCGCCGCGCCCGGCGCCGGCGCCGTGCTGCGCGAGCCGCATCATCCGCCGCGAGCCAAACGGGTCGTGCAGTTGTTCATGGCCGGAGCGGCCAGTCACATCGACCTGTTCGACTACAAGCCGGCGCTGGAGAAGCATCACGGAAAGCAGTCGGACTTTGGCGAGCACGTGGAGGCGTTCCAGAACGGGCTGGGGCCCTGGATGAAGTCGCCGTTCGCCTTCCGGCCTCACGGCCAGTGCGGCAAGTGGCTGAGTTCCGCCGTGGAACCGCTGGGCGCGGTGGTGGACGAGTTGGCGTTTGTGCACAACCTGGTCGGCAAGACGGGCGTTCATAGCCAGGCGACCTATCTGCAGGCCACCGGCTTCGACACGCCCGGATTTCCGGGAATGGGCTGCTGGATCAGCTACGCGCTGGGCAGCCTGAACGAAAACTTGCCGACGTTCGTGGTCTTGCCAGACCACCGCGGCTACGCCTCGAACGGGCCGAAGAACTGGAGCGCGGCGTTCCTGCCGACGCACCATCAAGGCACGGTGATCCGCCCCGGCACCGAGAACCCGATCGCCGATCTGCGACCGGAAGCGGACTATGTGACGGCCGCCGGTGACGCGCGGGCCCTGGAACTGCTCGCGCGGTTGAACGAGCGGCACCAGGCGACTCGCGGCGGCGACTCGCGGCTGGAAGCCCGGATCCGCAGCTACGAGCTGGCTGCCAAGATGCAGCTCAGCGCCCCTGAAGCACTGGATCTGTCCCAGGAGCCCGCGCACATCCTGCGGCTGTACGGCCTGGACCACGGGCGGACGACCTTCGACAAGGAGATCAACCCGCTGGAGGAAACCGACTACTTCGGCCGCAAGTGCCTGGTCGCCCGGCGGCTGCTCGAACGGGGAGTGCGGTTCGTGCAGATCTGGTCGGGCAACGACAACAGCTTTCCGCGCCGCAACTGGGATTCGCACGAGGATATTCGCCGCGATCACGAACCGCTGGCCCTGGGGATGGCTCGCGGCGCCGCGGCCCTGATCCAGGATCTCAAGCAGCGGGGCATGCTGCGGGACACGCTGATCCTCTGGACGACCGAGTTTGGACGCATGCCCAGCACGCAAGGCAGCCTGGGACGTGACCACAACCCGTACGTGTTCACCAATTGGCTATGCGGCGGCGGAATCCGTGGAGGCGTCACGTGCGGCGAGTCGGACCAGTGGGGCTACAAGCCGTTGGACCGCGATCATCCGACGCAGGTGTACGATATCCACGCCACGATCCTGCACTTGCTGGGCATCGACCATCGCCGCCTGACCGTCCGGCACAACGGGATCGATCGCCGTCTGACCGACGTGCATGGGCACGTGCTGGATGGTCTGCTGGCGTAAGCGTCCGGTTGACCAGGCACGGGCTCGCCGCCACAATGCCCGCTCGTTTGGGCGGAGCCGGCGGCTCACGGTGGAATTCGACCGCGGGCGATGATTGTGGAGTGTCTTCGTGGGGGGGCGAGAATGCGGAGGCCGGGGCTGTTTTGGCGCTGCTTTGCGGTCACCGGCATGATGGGGCTGCTGCTCGTACTGCCCGCGCTTTGGCTCGTGGCGCCCGGCGCACAACGTCCCGAGGCCGCCGGCTGGTCGCCGCTGTGGGGGCTGTCCGGGCTGGCCTTGAGTTTGGCCCTGGCGTCGGCGTGGTTGCTGAAACAGCAACTGGCCGGGGTACTGGAGCGGCTGGCTGGACAGATCCGCCGCTCGGCTGAACTGGGCGAGCGGGCCGAGACGGGCTTCGAGGGCAGTGGCGAACTGGGCCGGCTGGAGGCCGCCGTGGGCCAGTTCCAAGCCGACGCGCGCCGGCGGCTGGAAGCCGCTCGCGACGAGAGTCTTCGGTTGGCAACGGTGCTGGACTGTATGGTTGAGGGCGTGCTGGCGGTGACTCCGGACGAACGGCTGCTGCTGGCCAATAACTCCAGCCGGCGGCTCTTGGACATCACGGTTGCCGAACCCCTGGGCCGGCGACTGCTGGAAGTGACTCGCTGCCGGCCCGTGCGCGAAGCCGTGCGGGCAGCCCTGGACTCGAAAGCGGTCCAGCAGGACGAATTCGAAGCGCCCGGTGCCGCTCGCCGCGTCCTGGCCCTGCGCACCACGCGGCTGCCTGGCACGCCCTGTCCTGGAGCGATGGTGGTGCTGCACGACGTGACCGAACTGCGGCGGCTGGAAAACCTGCGGCGGGAATTCGTGGCCAACGTCTCGCACGAGCTGAAAACGCCGCTGGCGGCGATCAAGGCCTACGCCGAAACATTGCGGATGGGCGCGGTGCACGACCAGATGAATAACATGGTGTTCGTGCAGCGGATCGAGGAGCAGGCGGACCGGTTGCACCAGTTGATCCTGGACCTGTTGCAGATTGCCAGAGTCGAGTCGGGACAGCAGGCCTTTGACCTGCGCGATGTGGACCTGGGCGCCACCATCCGCTCGTGCGTGCTGGAGTTTGACGAGGCGGCGGCCGCCAGGCAGGTGGATCTGCGACTGGTTCCCGACCCGCGGCAACTGGTCATCCATGCCGACGAGGAGGGCCTGCGGCAGATCGTCGGCAACCTGATCGACAACGCGATCAAGTACACGCCGGAAAACGGCCAGGTAACGGTCGCCTGGTCGGCCGCGGACGGGACCGCCTGGCTGGAGGTTCGGGACACCGGAATCGGCATCGCTGCGCCGGATCAAGGCCGGATCTTCGAGCGGTTCTACCGCGTCGACAAGGCTCGCAGCCGGGAACTGGGCGGCACCGGTCTGGGACTGGCGATCGTCAAGCACCTGGTGCAGGCGTTTGGCGGCCGGGTGCAGGTGACCAGCGAACTGGATCGGGGGAGCACTTTCCGGGTCGAATTGCCGCTGAAGGACTGATGGACCGTTTCGCCAGCGGACGAGCGTTTCGCCACCGGACGAGGCTCTCGCCAGCGGACGAGGAGGCGGCCCGCCCAGGGGGCTGGTATTTATCTGGCCTTTGCACAATCTTCATAACTGGGACGTATCCTCGCACTCTCAGGTAGGAAGCGGACGGGGTTTCATGAGTATTCATCTGAACCGTGACATGGAGGAGGTCCATCAGGAGATTCTGGCTCAGTCGGCCACCGTCGAGCAGATGATCGACATGGCGACGCAGGTCATGATGCAGCGGCGACTTGACCTGGTGGACCAGGTCACCGCGATGGACCGCGAGGTCGACCGCCGCGAGGTGCATATCGAGGAACTGTGCCTCAGGATGCTGGCCCTGCATCAGCCGGTCGCCATCGACCTGCGGAGGATTGCCACGGTGATGAAGGTCAACAACGACCTGGAACGGGTGGCGGACCTGGCGGTGAATTTCGCGGAGCGGGCGGGCGGGATGCACCAGCACCGCGACTTTCCCATCCCGCCGCGCCTGCCGCAGATGATCACTCACGCCACGCAGATGGTCCGGGGGGCACTGGACTGCTTTGTGAACCTGGAATCGCGGGCCGCCCGACACATCTTACGACTCGACGACGAGGTGGATCAGATGAATGTGGAAGTCATCCATGCCTTGCAGGAGACGATTCTCAGCCAGCCCAGCCTGGTGGAGCCGGCCCTGCATTGCTTTTCCGCCTCCCGACAAATTGAACGGATCGCCGACCATGCAACTAACATCGCCGAAGACGTCATATACCTGGTCGAGGGAGAAATCGTCCGTCATCGTCACCTCCCCGAAATCGAATCTGATTAACAGGCCGAGTGCGGCTGCCATGGGCAAGGGCAAGGTGCTGATCATCGAGGACGACCGGCCGCTGGCGGAAGTGCTGGCGTACAACCTGCAACAGGCCGGCTACGAGGTGCTGCAGGCCTACGACGGGCAGGACGGTCTGGCTCAGGCCCAGTTAAAGTCCCCGGACCTGGTGATTCTGGATTTGATGCTGCCGGTGATTGACGGTCTGGATGTCTGCCGCAGTCTGCGGGCCGATGCCAGCACGCGCGATGTGGCCATCATCATGCTGACTGCCAAGGCCGAGGAGACGGACGAACTGATCGGATTCTCGCTGGGTGCCGACGACTACGTGGCCAAGCCGTTCAGCGTCAAAGTGCTGATGGAACGGATCAAGGCGGTCCGCCGGCGGCGAGCGGCCCCCGAATCCCAGGAAGATGTCGTCTCGCGCAGCGGCGTGACGATCGACCGCCGCCGCCATCAGGCGACCGCCGCCAACGCGCCGCTGCCGCTGACGCGGACCGAATTCCGGTTGCTCGAAACGCTGATCCGCCAGCCCGGCCGCGTGTTCCAGCGGTCGGAGCTGATCGACGCCGCGCTGGGCGAAGACACGATGGTCATGGAACGCACGATCGATGTGCACATTCGCGCTCTTCGCCGCAAACTGGGACCGAGCGCCCACGTGATCGAAACGGTGCGCGGAGTCGGCTATCGCTTCCGGGAAGCCGACGGGACCGCGGACCTCGATTGACCCGCCGGGCGTCCGGGGCTGGCGTTGGCCGGTTGGCCACTCATCGGGTTGCCGCCTTGCGCCCTGTTCGGTTCGCTGGATTAGCGGGCGACTTCGGGGCCAATTGCCTTGTACTTCGGCAGCGGCTGCCACCTGGTTGAGCAGCCAGGGAGGGGTTGCCGGCGCATGGCCGGTGACGCCTCAGTCCGCCTTGCCCGGTGCTCGGCGCCTCGCACGGGGCAATTTTCCGCCGCCGCCACTCGACTTGGCGTTCCGCCGCGCAGTTTGGCACGCCGATTGCCTCGTGATTTTTTTCACAAAGTCTTGCCGGGCGGTGCCGCGGGTGCGTGAGGGTGATCGCAGGAAAGGAGCCAGCCGTGAACGGACAACTGGGAATGACGGGAAAGGGAACTGGGGAGGGCTACGGAGTCCTGACGATCCAGCAGCATATCCTGCAGGAGCAGCAGAAGTTTCCAGAAGCTTCGGGGGAGTTCTCCTGGCTGTTGAGCGGGATAACGCTGGCGACCAAGCAGATCCAGGCCAAGGTCCGGCGGGCGGGGCTTACCGACATCCTGGGAGCCCATGAGTCGGGGGCCGAGAACCTGCACGGCGAGGTGCAGCAGAATCTGGACGTGTTCGCCAACCACGCCATCATGCGTTCGCTCGCGGTCCGCGACAGCGTGGCCACGCTGGTTTCGGAGGAGAACGATCGCCCGGTCATGCTCCGGCACTCCACGGGCCAGCCGCGTTACGCGGTGATTTTCGATCCGCTCGACGGTTCCTCGAACATCGATGTGAACGTCAGCGTGGGGACCATCTTTTCCATCCTGCGATTGCCCGCGACGATGGATTCGATTGAAGACGGGTTGTTGCAACCGGGCAGTGCCCAGGTGGCGGCGGGCTACGTCCTGTACGGCTCGTCGACCGTGCTGGTCTACACGGCGGGCAACGGCGTGCACGGCTTCACGTTGGATCCTTCGATTGGGGCCTATGTGCTGAGCCACGAGAACATCCGCATGCCGGAGCGCGGCAAGTACTACTCGGTGAACGAAGCCTACCGGGACGCCTTTCCGAGGCCCTACCGTGAATACCTGGAAGGGCTGCGCAAGGGCGAGTTCGGCAGGCCGTATGCCTCGCGCTACATCGGCTCGCTGGTGGCCGACTTCCACCGCACTCTGCTCAAGGGTGGCGTCTTCCTGTACCCGCCGACGGCCGAGCACCGGCAGGGAAAACTGCGACTGCTGTACGAAGTCAATCCGATCGCGTTCCTGGCGCAACAGGCTGGCGGTTCGGCCCTGGACGGGACCGAACCGATCCTGGACCTGCGTCCCACGGGCATCCATCAGCGGGTACCGCTGGTCGTGGGCAGTCCTTTCGAGATGCAGCAGTTCGAACCGTATCGCTCGAGGCTGCGCGAAGAGCAGATGGTGTTCGCGTAGCGAAGTTGTCAGTTGCCAGTTAGTATCTGCCCGCCGCGCGCAGTGGCGGTGATGGGCGTGAGCTCGCGTCTGGCGAAGGAATACGTATCGCGACCAACACGCTGACGCCGCGCGGAGAGCTATCGCAGGCGATAGTCTAGGCGATCTGGGAAGCATGGCAAGCCTGCAAATTCGAATCGCTTGCATTTATTCACGGCGCCCGCTTGACGACGTGAATTTTCTTTTTGAGTGGGTTGACGCCTTAGCGAGACTCACTACATTGGCGATTCGCCAGTAACCGCTACAGTCTCTTCAATCGCCAAACATTGCGTATTTTTCTTAGTCGTGCACTGCACCAAGATTTGCGAGGAGGGCAAGGACAATGATGCGCCACATGATGTCACTTACTGCGGTGGTCACGGTGTTGACCATCGCGGGTCAGGCGTACGCCCGCTGCGGCGGATGCGCTGATCCCTGTGTGTACGGTGGAACGTGCGGGACCGCCGTGGTCGCCGTGCCGTGTGAACCCCAATACGTCGAGAAGACCGTACTTGTCCCGACGTGGGTCACTGAGACGCGGAAGGTGATGGTCACGGAGTACGAACGCGAGACGCGGGAACGGACTGTGACCGTGCACAAGGTCGTGCCCGAAACCCGCGAGGTGACTCGCGAGTACACCGTGATGGTTCCAACGACGCACACCAAGACGGTCACCTACACCGTCTGCGTGCCGGTGACGACGGAAGTCACCAAGGATGTGACGGTCCGAGTGCCCGTGGTCAAGGAAGTCACCAAGGACGTTACGGTCAAGGTGCCCGTGACGCGGCAGGAGGAGCGGCAGGTCCAGGTCATGGTTCCGCAGCAGGAAGTGCGGCAAGGCGTCCGCAAGGTCTGCAAGGTGGTGCCCGTGACCGAGAAGCGGGTGGTGACTCGCGACCGCGGCCACTGGGGCGAACAACTGGTGGAAGTGCCCTGCGGCAACCACTGCTACAACCGCCGCCATGGCAAGTGCGGCGGGTGCGGTGGGTGCAACGACGCTTGCCCCAGCGTGGTGCAGGTTCTGCGCAAGTGCTGGGTGCCGAACATCGTCCAGGAGGAAGTCGAAGTGACCTGCCACAAGCGGGTCGTCGAGGATCAGCCGTACGAGTACACGGTGACGGTATGCAAGCCCGAAACGCAGACTCGCACGGTGACGGTTTGCGACTACGAAGAGCAGACCAAGACGCTGACCCAGAAGATTTGCACCTACGAAGTTCAGGTCCAGACCCGGACCTACAAGGTCTGCGAACTGCAGAAGCAGGAGCGTACGAAGGACGTGACGTACGTTGTGTGCGAACCAGAAAAGCGGACGAAGACCGAGACGGTGACCTACTGCAAGACGGTTCCCGTCGAGGAAACTCGGACCTACACGGTCTGCGTGCCGCGGCAAGTGGAAAAGGAAGTGCAGGTCAAGGTCTGCAAGCTGGTGGAAAAGAAGGTCCTGGTACCGGCCGGCGGCAACTGCGGTTACGGTTGCGGTCATCGGGCCTGCCGTCGTCGCGGTTGCTGATTTGCCCGCCGCGGGACCTGTCGAAAGGATCAACGTGAACCAGGCAGGTCGAACGGACTCCGTTCGGCCTGCCTTTTTTTCTCGGTTTACCCGTACGGAGTGTTCAAGGGGGGTGCTGGAAATGAGTCGGTTTTCGCTGGCGAGCATGTTGCTCGTGGGGATGTTGTCGAGCGCGGAGGCCCGCGCCCAGTCCGAGCCGTTCCGTTTGATGTCGGAAGCTCGCGACGCCGAGTATCGAACGTATCTGCCCGAGGTGGATGACTCGCACGTGGCGGAGATGCTGGCCGATCCCCGCTTGATCTTGTACACCGAACGGGAGATGCCGCAGGCCTACCAGGACTGGAGCAGCGGACTGCCCGGCATCCACTCCCCGACGTACAACATTTCGGCCAATCGCAGCGAGCCGTTCGGCAACGGAAACCGGGAGTTTCCCTGGAGCGACCCGGCCGGAACGCACCGCTCCGACGGCGTGCGGTCTTTCCGCTTTCTGCACTTGCCGGTGGACGACCAGGACCGCCAGTTGCCCGTCGTCTGGTTCCGTAAGTCGCTGCGCTACGCCAGCCAGCAGGGCTATGCCTGGCGGTTTCCCGTGGGCACGGTGTTCGGCGAGGTGCTCCAGTTGCGCTCGCCATCCGGTCAGTGGCTGACGTTTGAGATGCGGATTCGCCAGCGGGAACTGGACGACTGGGCGGTCAACGTGTTCCGGCCGTATCCGACGGCGGAACGGCTGGTGGCGGCGATCAAGGAACTGCGGCCCAACTGGTCGGAGCAGCCGTCGCTGGCCGCTCTGGTATCGCACCTGGAATCGCCCGCGGAGTTGCCCGTGAAGATTCTCAAGGACAACCACCCGAAGGTCTCCTTCAAGCAGAAGATGGGCGTCGATACGCTGCCGCCCGTCGGCGACGACCAGTTGGTCGGCGATCTGTTGACCAAGACCACGTTCCAGTCGGCCCTGTCGGTCGCCTGGCGCGGGGACAAGCGCGGCGTCTGGACCAACGCGCCGACGACCAGCGCTTCGTTTCACATCGTGCCGGCCAAGTACGACGCCGGCTTCATTGACGTGGAACGCAACTCGTGCCTGCGGTGTCACGAGACGGTCAATCACAACGTGCAAGAGTTCCAGCCGGCCCGGGACTGGTACGGCCGCATCCGCGGTTCGGACGGAATTTTTTCATTCCACCCGTTCGCCACCAGCAGCATCTCGTACAACGGCATCTCGCAGGGCGTCTCGCTGCGCCGCGAGCTGATCGACGCCGGGTTGCTGGAAAAGTTCGATCCGCAGCAGCATCCGACCAGCGTTTACAACTCGATCTCCAAGCTGGTCGAATAAGCCGTCCAGGCGAGCGGCGGGCGCCAGGCGAGCGGCGGGC
>JAGFJK010000516.1 GCA_024102795.1 Pirellulaceae bacterium | reverse complement strand
TTCAGCCGCACGGTTCGCAGGCCAGCGTACTCGCAACGGGCAGACTCCAGCCGCTCCAGTTCCAGCGTTCGCGAGGCCCCGTCGTTCACCCGTTGCTGGATCTCGTCCAGTTGCTTCGTGACCGATGCCACCCGTTCTGCCAGGTCCGCCGGGGGCGAGGCCGGCCAGACAAGTTGATCGAGTTGATCGCGGAGCGCCTGGAGCGGTACCAGCACGGCTTGCTGGCTGATGGTCCGCCAAAGCTGGTCGAGCCTGGCGATCTGGGCCGGGAGGTCGTCTGGGCCGTTGCCGAGGCCCTCGTTGATCGCCTCTTTCTTCAGCGCGGCGAGCCCGGCATCCAGACATGTCATTTGCGCCTCGCGATGCGCCGCCAGTTTGCTGGGGTCGATCACCAGACTGTCCAGCAACTGCGTCACTCGCTCGCTGGCGGCCCGCAGTTCCAGGTACCGCTGGCGGCGCGACTTGAGATCCTTCAGTTTCTCGGTTACCTGCTGATTGCCTTCGCCGCTTGCGAATCGGCTCTGGTTGAGCAGCTTGTCGAGTCGGCCCAGCAGGTTTTCCCAGCCCTCGTCGATCGGCGGCGGGCGGTAGAGCTGCATCAACTCCTGCCGTTCTTCCGCAATCATCGCATTGCGCAGGAAGACCGACCGGCCCAGGCGCACGAACCAGTGCAAGCCGAATGCGATCACAACTCCCGCCAGGACGGTCAGCAGCGCCCAGAGCCAGTGATCCTTGACCTTGATTTGAATGGGCTGGACCTGGCGTTCGCTCTGCGGACCCCAGACCACCACTTCGCCCTCGTAAGTGCCGGCCCCCAAATTGCTGAACTGGGCGGTGAAGGCGACTTCGCCTTGAGCATCCACCGGCGTCAAGTTAGTGCCAGCCTGGTCGCTGGCGGCAGCGACCGTCTGCAGCGTGCCGTCGGCAAGTCGCCGGCTAAGCGACATATCGAACTTCCCGACGGCTTGCGACTGCACTCCGCTGGTGCGCTGCAAATGAAAACTGGGCGGTTGGATCTGGGTCTGCCGCCCTTCCTTCTGGCGGACAATCACGTCCAAGGTGGCCTGGGCTTTCGATAGGCAGCTCCGGACTGTTACTGGCTTGAGGGCGACCAGTTCCAGGTCCTGGCGAGGTGGCGAGCGAACGATTTCCACGGCTAGCCGCTGCGGCGTTCCGTCGCGCAGCAGTGTCACCGTCGCCTGATAGTTGCCGACGGCAAGCTGTTCGCCCCGCACGTCGACAACCAGGCTGCCGCCACTGGGCAACGGTCCGGCGGCGGCTCGCTTGGCCTCCAGCGTCGCGCCTCCCAGCGCTTGGCCGTCGGCGCGCCGCAGATCGCTGATCAGCACGTCCAGCGACGCCACGTCCGGTTGCCCGGCTGGATTGATCACGGTCAGGATCGATTGCAGCGACGTGCCGCTGGATTCCAGCACCAGTTTGTCTCCCTGGGCCTCCAGAACAGTCAGCGACAACGCTGGCGCGCGAATGATCTCCAGCGTGTAGTGATCGGCCTGGCCCTGGTAGGTCAGCGTCAGCCAGGTCGAATAGGTGCCGGGCAAGGGCAGCAGGCCCTGCAACTGCACCACCGTATCCGCGTCTGCCGCGACCTGCAAAGCCGGCTGGGAACCGTCCGCCGCCGACCAGGTCAACCGCGGCTCGGCACCCGGCAGACCGTCGCTGCGGACAAGCGGTCCGTGTTGCAGTTGGACGCCCGGCACGTCCGCTCGTCCCTGCGACTCGTGCAAGTACAAGTTCGCTCCCAGGTTCGCCCCCGTGACGTTCACTCGGATGGTGGGAACGCCCGGCGAGTCGGCGATGCCACGAATCCGCACCTGGCCCGGCCGGATCAGGGTGAAGGCGCCCAGCGTCCGCCACGCTCCAGGTGTTTCGCTGGCCGGTGGATTGGCGGCGGGATTCAACTGGTATTGCAACAGTCCCTGGAACTCACCCACCCGGTCCAGACCCTGAACGCGCAGAACGACAGGCGTGCGGGACTGGGGCGGCAGCGTCAGATTGGCCAGTGGTTGCTGGCTGGCGGCCGCCAGCAACTGCACCTGGCAGTTGGGCAAGACCGTCTCGTCATCTTGCGCCAGGAACGCGCTCACTCCTCCCAGACTCAACGGCTGATCTCCGTCGTGGTTCAGCACCAGGGAGAAATTTCCCTCGGCCTGTCCGCGTCGCAGGACCAGCCGCAACGGTTGGTCGTCCGCGCCGGGCCGCGTGGCAATCCGC
>JAGFJK010000495.1 GCA_024102795.1 Pirellulaceae bacterium | reverse complement strand
GTGCCGCCTGAGCCCGCCGCGGCCGATGCCGTTCGACCGGACGTGCGGCAGTCGAATGCGGCGGCCCGGCAGCGGGCGGGCCGGTTTCTGGAGTTTGGCGACAATCGGTTCAGCCAGCAGCGATATCACGAGAGTTTGCAGCGGTACAAGTCGGCGGCCGCCGCCGCGCCGGACCTGGCGGAACCGCACTTTCGCCAGGCTCAGGCGCTGATTGCCACCAGCCGCTTCGACCTGGCGGCGGCCGCGTTTCGCCGCGGCTTGGCGCTGGACGACGACGTGCGCCGCGGCGGCTTTCAGTTGGACCATCTGTACGGGGATGCTCAGCTCGCCAAGCATGCTCACCTGGAAGCGTTGGCTCAGGCGGCGCTGAATCGCCCGTGGGAATCCGAGCCGCTGTTTCTGCTGGGCGTGTTTCTCTACTACGACGGGCAGGCCGAGCGGAGCCGGGTGTTTTTCGAACGGGCGGCCGGGCTGTCGGGCCCACACGACGTGCGTCTCGCGCCGTTTCTGGAAGCCTTGGCCGCACAACCCGCCGGCCTCGACCTGTGACGTCGCGGAAACCAATCCAGCCCCGGATGGTTCTGGCGTTCGTCGTTCACCGCCAGCCTGGTCAACCAATGCTGTCTGAGTTGTTGAACATCTTGTTCAGAAACCGGGCGTCCCTGGGTGTCGGCGCCGTCCACTTGCCGTCGCCCTCACGAAATTCACACCGTACTGCTGGACTATTCGGGCGCACTGGTTAGACTCTACCGGAAATGCGGCTTCGCGGGCTCGATGCCCGCTTGTGTCGCATCCTAATCCGGCCGTATGGATCGGCGGCCGTGGTTGGCGATCTCGCCAGCGAATTCCTGGAACTGTGGCCACTTTCAAACCTCTCAAGCCAATTGGAATCGTCCCATGCGTCCTCTCGCCACGTTTTTGGGTGCTCGTCATCGCCGCCAGCCGAATCGGTCTTTCCGGCAACCAGCGGCCTCGCGCCGGTTGCGATTGGAACCGCTGGAGGACCGCCGGTTGTTGGCCGTCAACTTTGTGGCGAGCACGAGCGCGGGTGGCGGATTCCTCAATGGTCATGTTCTGGGGCTGCTGGTCCCCGCGGGAAGCGACCGGCTGCTGACCTTTCAGTCGTCGGTCGACCAGAATTCGGTGACGGCTGTCAGCTACAACGGTATGCCGATGACGCAGTCGGTCGGTCTCGGCGTCGGAACCGGTTCGAACGCCCGCATCTGGACGTTGCCGCTGGGGTCTGGCGGCGCCATCAACAGCTCGTTCGTGCTCAGCACCAGCGGCGGCGCGGCGGTGGGATCGATCTCCGGCGCGGTGTTCAGCGGCGTCAATCAGGTCACGCCTATCGACGACTCAGAGTCGACAACCGTCGCCATTGGAGCCAACAACTCGTCGCTCAACGTCAACAGCGAGCCGGGCGACTTGGTGGTGGACGCCATCACGGTGACGTCCACCGTGGACTTTCCGAGCCTTTCGCCGATGGGCGGGCAGACGTCGCTGGGCGGTGGCGGCGGAGGTTCGGGTATGGAGCGGATTCAAGGCGGTGCCAGCCGCAAGCCGGGCACCTCGCCCTCGCAAACCGTCGGCTGGACGATCTTCAACAATCTTCCCACGGAGCAGGGAGCCCACGTCGCGCTGAACATCAATCAGGTCCACCCCGCCGAGATGAACGTGGTGGGCAACGGCATGTCGATCGCGGACGGCGACACGACGCCTTCGCCGGCGGATCATACCGACTTCGGCAGCGCGAACATCGCCACGGGCATGGTCACTCGAACCTTCACCATTCAGAACTTGAACAGTCTGGGCGACGCGCCGCTGAACCTGACCGGCACGCCGCGCGTGCAGCTTTCCGGCGCCGGAGCGGGGTCGTTCTCCGTGACGATGCTGCCCAGCGCGACGGTCGGACCAGCAAGCTCGACAACCTTTCAGATCCAGTTTGATCCCAATACGGTCGGTTTGAGCGCGGCGACCGTCTCGATCGCCAACGACGACTCGAACGAGAACCCGTACAACTTCGCCATTCAGGGCACTGGGACGGCCGACGCCACGGCGGAATTGTCGGGGGGAGTGCTGACGGTACTCGGCACCGCGATCGATAACGACCTGTTGATCGAGGTGGCGGGCGCGAACCTGCAAATCACCGAGGGCAACGGAGTGCTGGGTGCGCTGGCCGGTGTCACGCAGGTCAATGGCGGCACGGTGACGGTTCCGCTGGCGTCCGTGACCAGCATCGTCGTCAACACCTTGGCGGGCGACGACGCGCTGACGATCGACTTCGGCGTCGGCAACCCCGTTCCCGCGGGCGGGCTCTCGTACAATGGCGGCGCGCAGACCAGCGGCGACGAACTGGTGCTGACCGGCGGCTCGTTCGCCTCGGCCGTCTACGGATTCCAGAACGAAAACGACGGCACGATCGACCTGACGGGGACCGGCACGATCACCTACACGGGCCTGGAACCGATCTCCAGCAGCATCACCGCCGCCAACGTCACGTTGAACTACAGCACGACAGCCGAGACAATCACCGTCACCGACGCCGGCGGCGGGCAGACCACCGTCGATTCCAACGTCGGCGGGGAAATGGTGACGTTTGACAACCCGACCAACTCGCTGACGATCAACGCCGGCAACTCGGGCAACGACGTCGTCAACATCAACAGCCTGGCGGCCAATTACCCGGCCAGCATCTCGATCGATGGCCAGGGCGGTGGCGACACGATCAACCTGAACACCCCGTTGCTGTTGGGCGCCGCGGCGCCGGCCAGTTTGACGTTCATCGCCGAATCCATCAACCTGAACGCGAACATCGGCACCGACGGCAACGCCACGGCGGGGAACGTCACGCTGACCGGCAGCGTCGTTCTGGGCGCCGGCCTGACGATCGACACCAACAGTACGTCGGACGGTAACGTCACGTTCAACGGCACCGTCAACGGCGCTCAGTCGTTGGCCATCGACGCGGGAAGCACTAACAGCGGTGGCATGGTCACGTTCAATGGTCTGGTAGGCGGCGGTACGGCTCTGGCTTCGCTGAGCGTGGTTGCGGACGTGACGCTGCTCAACGGCGGAGCGATCACCACCACGGGACTCCTGGAACTGGACGACACCAACATCCTGCTCGATTCGCCCACCAACACCACGACGCTTACCAGCACGATGGGCGGGAACGTCATCCTCGGTTTCGCCAACACTCCGTTCCTGCGCAGCGCCGTTGATGGCGTCGAGGCCCTGATTGTCAACACATCCGGCCGGACCGAACTGGATGCCCGCATCGGCGAAGGCGGCCAGCGACTCAGTTCCATCGCCACCGACGCCCCCGGCACGCTGTCGATCGATGCCGTGGCGATCATCACCACGGGCAGCCAGAACTATAACGACTCCACGGCCTTCCTGCAGAACAGCTTGACGGCCACCAGCACCGGCGGCGGCAGCGTCGCGTTCGCCGGCACGCTGGACGAGAACCTGGGAGCGTTCGCTTCGGACATGACAGTCAACACGACGGGGCCCGTCAGCTTCGGCGGAGCAGTGGGGCAAACGACCCCGCTGGACTCGGTGACGGTCACAAACTCGTCGACCACCACGCTCGCCGCGGCCATGGCCGCGGTGGGCAACGTAGTCTTGACCGCCAGCAGCCACGTTACGCAGTCGGCCGGCCTGATTACATCCTCCGCTGGCGGCGTGCAGTTGAATGCGGGCGGCAACGTCACGACCACGGGCATCACGGCCGCCGCCAACACGGTCAACGGCAACACCGACACCATCAAGATCGTCGCGGCGGGCACCGTCAACGTGAATGGCCCGCTGACCGCCACTTCGGCGCCCGACCTGAACATCGACATTGATCCGGTCGACGTGAACGTCAATGCCAACATGACGGCCACGGGGGACATCGATATCGTGGCCGATAACGACGTGACCATCGCGGGCGGCGTGACCATCGAGGCCGACTCGGACAACATGGTTGGCGAGACGGGCGGCACGCTCACAATCATCGCCGACCTGGATGACAATATCGACGATGGCACGGGCGGCACGCTGCTGGCCAACGTCGGTTCGAACCTGCTGGGAGCCGTCGTGGACCTGGGGGGCGACGTGGTCATCGTCGATAACATGACTGGCAAGGTCGACGACGCGGAAATCTTCGCCCACGTGGACGCCACGCTGACCGGCGCGGCCGTCGCTGGGGACGACGTCCTGATCACGGCGCTGCTGGGCAACCTGGTGATCGCGGCCACGGCCAGCGCCATGGCGGCGGACGACGTCGAACTGGATGCCGACGGCACGGTCGATATCGACGGGCCGCTCACCGCCGGCGAGGACGTCGAGATCCAGCTCGGCTTCCTCGGCCAGGGTTCGGTGTTCATCGACGCCCACATCACGGCCAATGGCAACGTCGAGATGTTTCCCGACGAACCTGACGCCGACGTGCTGATCGACAGCGGAGCGATCATTACCTCGGACGCCGACATGTCGGGCGGGGGCGTCATCGAGATCACCGCGGACCGCGACGTAATTCAGAACAACGGAAGTTTGGTTTCCAATACCGGCGGGATTAGTATCTTGACTTTTCTCGGCAACGTGCAGATCGTCAGCGCGGTCTCCGACGGCCTGAATCAGTTCGCACCGTTTGCCCTGGCGAATGCGTCGGGAGCCGCCGCGCTGCAAATCCGGGCCGGCGTCACCGCCATTGTGACCGGCCTGGTGGCCACCGCCGGCGACGTGGAAGTCGTCGCCCTCCTCGATCACGCTTACCTGGGCAGCATCGACGCCGGTGCGAATATCGCCTTCGTCGAGGCGCTGTTTGGCCGGATCATCGACAACAATGGCGCCGCGCTGAACGTCACGGCCGGCGCCTTGTCGCTGGACGCCGATCAGGGCATCGGTGACGGCAATGCCATCGAGGTGGATCTGACGACGCTGTCGGCGTTCAATTTCACGGGCGGCAATATCGAAGTCGCCGATATCGGCGGCAACGCCTCGCCGCTGACCATCGGCACGGTGGTGGACCAGGTTCCCGGCGTGAACAACCTGGCGGCGGGAGGCAACGTGATCCTCAGCAATCTCAGCCCGATCGTCGTGGCGGATCCCGTCACGGCCGCCGCAGCGATCCAGCTCACGTCGACGGACCTGGTCGTTACGGCTTCGATCAGCTCGACCGCTGGCGGCAACATCGACCTGTTCAGCAACAACGTCACCCGCACGTTCGCCATCGGCAGCGGAGCGGCGGTCAAGGGCAGCGGCCTCACCACCGGATCGGCCGCTTACGGGCTGGACGACGCCGAACTGGATCTGATCACCACCGGCGGCCAGCGGCGAGTCAACGGGGACAGCGGCACCGATCTGTTCAACGTCAACTATGGCGGCAGCGACACGCAGCCCATTTACGTGCTGGGCATGGCGGGCGACGATGAATTCTTCGTCGCGCCGGCCACCACGATGCCGATCAACCTGGACGGCGGCTTGCCCTCGGCCCCGGCCATGCCCGGCGACACGCTGCACCTGGATATGAGCGGCACGGTGGCGCCGGTGATCGTCGACACGATCGGCGGCTACGCGATTTCGGCCAGCACGGCCGTCGTGTCGTTCGTGGAAATGGAAACGCTTGACCTGTGCGACGATTCGGGCGACATCGACAACGCCGACATCGGCGACCTGTACGTGCGTTCGACGAACAACCGCGAGCGGATCACGTTCACATCGTGGAATGATACGGGCGTCAAGCTGCGGATCGACGACCTGACGCTGGGCACCAGCACCACGTATCCGCAGCACTTCGGCCTGGTGGCGGGCTCGCAGATGCTGCAGCAGATTCTGGTCTACGCTCAAGATGGTGACGACCTGGTCAGCATCGCGGCTCACGTGGTGGACGCGGGACTGAATCCGATTCCCGTCGAGTTCCACGGCGAGGATGGCAACGACTACCTGACCGGCGCCAATGCCGACGACATCCTGGTTGGCGGGCCGGGCAACGATCGCGTGCTGGGCGGCGAAGGCAACAACTTGCTGTTCGGCGACGGCAACCAGTTCGACATGGGCGGCATGCTGATCGAACTGCCGACCGATGGCAACGACAACATTTCGGGCCGTGGCGGAGACGATACGCTGTGGGGCGGCGGCGGAGCGGACACCATGTTCGGCAGCGATGGCGACGATGTCCTGAACGGTGGCAGTGGCAACGACCTGCTGGATGGCGGGCTGGGGACCGACATTCTGCGGGGCGGCGACGGCAACGACACGTTGTCGGGCGGCTACGGCGACGACGTGCTGCTGGGCGGGGCGGGCGACGACTCGCTGTTCGGCCGGCAGGACAACGACATTCTGATCGGCGGCACCGGTGCGGATCAGATCCGCGGCGACGCGGGCAGCGACCTGCTGGTGGCCGGCACCACCGACCAGGACAGCGCCACCGACGCGGCGCTGCTGGCCTTGCTGGCCGCCTGGTCGGGTGGCGGCGTGAACAATCTGACCGGCATCACGGGCGACGGCGACCGCGACGACCTGCAAGGCGGCACCGGAATAGACGAATTCTGGGCCGAGATCCTGCCCGACCCGCCGCTGGACCTGGTGCGCGACGCCGCCCTGGGCGAATCGGTCAACAACGAGGCGTAGCGAAACGACCTCTGGGGTCGATTTGGGAATGGACGACCTTCGGGCAAATTGGGCAAGCAGATGCTGAGGGCGACTTCAGCCGAAGATTTGCCAAACGGGGCTGGACTTCCGTGGCCGCGCAGGATAGTATCCAAGCGTACACTATCCTTGTGGTGGAGCGCGCTCATGGGCAGCAAACCGAGGAACATCGAACCTGGGTACGTGTATCACGTGTTGAATCGCGGCGCGGAACGGCGCCGGCTGTTCTTCTCGGACGAGGACTACAGCCGGTTCGAGGACTTGATTGAGGAGACACACGACCGCATTCCATTGAGGCTCTTCACGTACGAGTTGATGCCTAACCACTGGCACTTCGTCGCGCGACCTGCCGACAAGGATGAGTTACCGCGTTTCTTTCAGTACCTGGCCTCGGTCCACGCAAAGCGATTCCGGGCCGCCCACCAAACCTGCGGTTACGGGCATGTCTACCAGGATCGCTTTCGCAGCTTTCCTGTTCAATCCGATGGTCACTTTCTGACCTTGTGTCGCTATGTCGAACGGAACGCTCTTCGCGCCGGTCTGGTCGATCGGTGCGAGAATTGGCGGTGGAGCGGGCTATGGAGGCGACTACATGAATGTGACTACTGGTTGGATTCCGCCTGGCCCGTGCCGCGACCGGGCAACTGGATTGACCGAGTGAACCAGCCGCTGACGGCGGCGGAGTTGGCGGCAGTCCGGCACAGCATTCGGCGGGGCAGTCCCCTGGGAGCGCCCCAGTGGGCGCGCGACGCGGCCAAACTCCTCGGCCTCGGCCACACGCTGCGCGAGCCAGGCCGACCGGCCATCATCGGCGCCCACTGATCCCGATCCCGCTGGCAATCCACCCACACCACGGAAATCCCCCAACCAGCCAAATCGACCCCAGAGGTCAATAGCGTACCCCGTCCGTCCGTCTGCTGGACTTCCGTCTTGCTTTTGGTATGCTGCCAGCGTTTTTGGGCCGTTTGCTGCCCCCCCAAAGTGTTCGCCCCCGCACAACCCCGCCTGGAACAAGCTGCGGCCCGCGCAGCGCTACTCCTGGCCTCAAAGGAGTGATTCATGCCCGCAAATCGCACCCGGAATCTGCGCTCGACAGCCAAAAACCGCCATCTCGGACGATCCGGACACGAGAGACGCCGGCGAGTGTGGAAGCCGCTGCTCGAGCAACTGGAAGACCGGCGGCTGCTGACGGGACTGGTGTTCCAGAATCAGGCGTTCCTGGGTGGGTCGGGCAATCAGGCCGGTACCGGGCTGGCGGCCGTGGCGGGAGACCTGTACGTCAGCGGCACTACCGACATCAACGGCGAGGACGGACTGGTCGCCCGCTTCTCGCCGGGACTGAGCGTCGCCTGGTCCAAGTCCTGGCCGACCCTTGCGAACGGGGACAACTTCTTCGACGTGGCCGTTTCAGGCGAGGGCGTGTACACGTTCGGCAGCAGCTACCAACGCACGACGGACACTGCGGGCGGCAAGGAAAACAAGGGGATCACGGTCAAGTTTCCGTTGTCCGGACCTCCAGGCGGCGGCTTTGACGGAGCGGTTTGGGATCGGCAAACGCCGGGCGCTCCAGGGGCCTTCAGCTTTGGTGGCGGCGAGGTGTTGTGGGGCGGGACAGTGGCTACCGAGAGTGCCCAGACTTTCGTGTACGCGACTGGGGCCGGCCAGTCCGGATTCTCCAATGGCGGCCGCTTCCACCTGACCAAGCTCGATACAGCCAGCAATATCCTGTGGAGCCGCAACGACGGGAGCGAACAAGTCGGTAACAGCTACAGCAGCGGAGCCGACGTCGCGGCGATTAACGGTTTCGTCTACGTCGCGGGACGTAATGACGATGACTCCGCACAGCGTCCTTACCTGCGGAAGTACGACGCGGGCGGCAACTTTCAATGGTCGCGCAAGTCGTCGTCATCGTTCGCATTCACAGGCGAATACACGGCGTTGGCCGGGGCCGACAACGCGATTTACACGGTCGGCTATCGTTCGTCGGGAGTTGGCGGCAGCGACGACTTCCTGATTGAAAAGTGGGACGAGGCCGGCAACCGCATCTGGTCGCGGCAGTACGACCGCGGGTCCTCCAGCGACCGGCTGTTCGGGGTCGAGGCCAGCGGCGGTAGATTGTTCGCCGTCGGCAGCACCAACGGCATGTCGGCCGGCGGAACGGACGCCATCATCCTGGAGCTGGACCCCAATAACGGCGACTTGCTGTCGTCAACCCTTTATGGAAGCACCCAGGATGACGCGGCTCAGGGCGTGGTACTCAGCGGAGCCGACCTGTACATCGCGGGCGCGACGCGCAGTTTCGCCGTGGGCGGCAACGCCATCGGCCAGAACGATGTGTTCCTGGCCCGATACAGCCTTCCGGCGACGACGATCTCGCTGTCCGGGATGAACCTGCTGATCCAGGACACCGGCGATCCCACCAACGACACGCTGACGCTCAGCGGCAACGGCGCGTCACTCACAATCCACGACCCCAACAACTTCCTGACAACTTCAATTCCGGGCGCCACGGGGAACCTGACGCACACGGTCACCGTGCCGCTCGGCGGCATCACGGGCATCGTCGTCGACGCCCTGGGCGGCGACGATTCGCTGTCCGTCGATTTCAGCATCGGCAATCCGATTCCCTCGAACGGCATCAGCTTCCTCGGCGGCAGCGGTGGAAGCGACTCGCTGATCGTCACCGGCGGCACGACGACCACGGTGACGCACACCTTCACCAACGCCAGCGACGGCAGCGTCACGCTGGCCGGCGCGCTGGCAGGAACGATCACCTACACCGGCCTGGAACCGGTGACCGACAACCTGTCGGCCACGGACCGCGTGTTCACCTTTACTGGCGGAGCCGAAACGATCACCGTTACCGACGGCGTGGCGGCCGACAACATGACGATGATCGATTCCACGCTCGGCGAGTCGGTCTACTTCACCAATCCCACCGGCAGTCTGACGATCAACGCCGGCACGGGCAACGATACCGTGACGATCACGTCGGTCGACGCCGGCTACAACGCGGCGCTGACCATCCACGGCGACGACGACAACGACACGGTGAACCTGAACGCCGATCTGACGCTGGCCAGCGGCAACAGCCTGACGGTCACCGCCGAGACGATCAACGTGGGAGCCACCGCCGACCTGACGACGAGCGGCAGCGGGAATATCAGCCTGACGGCGGTTCGCAATATCGTGGTCGGCGCGAATGCCGAGATCACCGCCACCGGCAGTGGCACGATCGATCTGTCGGCCAACCAGCAGATGACGCCCACCAGTGGCAACTTCATCGGGGTCGACGTTGCCGGCGCGGTGAGCGGCGGCACAGGGAACGTCACGGTCCTGGGTCGCGGCGGGGAAGACCCGGCCGGAAACAACTTCGGAGTCCGAGTCACAGGCTCCAGTGCGCAGATCACCTCCAGCGGAGGCGCGGTGGCGGTCACGGGGACCGGCGGCGGGACCGCTTCGAGCGGCGCCAATTTCGGAGTCCTGGTTGCCGACGGTGCCGTGATCACAAGTACGGGAATCGGCGTCGGAGCGACCGTGACCGTTGTCGGCCAGGGTGGCAATACGGGCGGCACGGGCGGCAACTTGAACGTGGGCGTCCAGGTCACCGGCTCGGGTTCGCAGATCACCTCCAGCGGCGGAATGGTGTCGGTTACGGGTACCGGCGGCGGGGCCGGAACGGGGGGCTTCCATTATGGTGTTCATGTGGTTGGCGGTGGCTCGATCACCAGCGCGGGCACCGGCACGGCGGCGACCGTGACCGTCGTCGGGCAGGGCGGCAATCTCAGTGGGACGGGCGGCAGTAACAACGGAGTGCAGGTCGAAAACCTGGGTTCGCAGATCACCTCCAGCGGTGGCGCCGTGTCGGTCACGGGAACCGGCGGCGGGGCCGGTACGGCCGGCTTCAATTACGGAGTCGGCGTTTCTGCCAGTGGTTTGATCACCAGCGCGGGCACCGGCAGCGGGGCGACCGTCAACGTCGTCGGGCAAGGCGGTAACGCCGCTGGAACGGGCAGCGGCAACTACGGCGTCCTGGTCCTCGATTCAGGTTCCCAGATCACCTCCAGCGGCGGAGCGGTGCTGATCACGGGAACCGGCACAAGTAACAGCGCGGCCGTGCGGCTCGACAATTCCGGCAGCATCGCCTCCGGCAGCAACGCGGCCATCACCATCACCGCCGACAGCGTGACTCTGCTGCCGGGCACGTCGGTCAACTCCGGCCCGGGCACAACCACGTTTGTCCAGCGGACCGCCGGCACGCTGATCAACCTCGCCGGTGGAGACGTGCTGACCAGCAACCCGCTCACGCTGGGCCTGACCGACGCCGAACTGGACCTGGTCACCGCCGGCACCGTGCAGATCGGTGATGCCGGCAGCGGCACAATCACGGTCACCGGGGCGATTACGCATTCCAACAACCTCTCGCTGACCACCGGCGCCGGGATCACGGTCAGCCAGCCCGTGACGCTGGCGATGGACAAGAACCTGACGGCCCTGTCGCTCGGCACGTCGGCCGGAATCAATTTGTCGTCCATCGCCGCCGATCTGACGACCACCGGCAACGGCAATCTGAGCCTGACGGCGATTCGCAACATCGCCTTGAGCGGCAGCGGCGCATCGATCCAGGCGGAAAACGGCGATGTGACGCTGCTGGCGAATTCCAGCGGCACGACCGGCGGCGATTTCGACGGCATCCGGCTGTTCGGAACAGGCACCATCGTGACCACCACCGGCAGCGGTTCGGTGTCGCTGACCGGCACAGGCGGCAGTGGGCCGACGGCGAACAATCACGGAGTCGAAATCACCAGCGGTGCGACGGTTTCCTCAGGCGGCATGGGGACCGTCACAGTGCATGGCACCGGCGGATCGGGTGATGGCGGCGGGAATCACGGCGTCTCGGTCTCCAGTACCAACACGCTGATCACGTCCGGCGGCGGACATATCTTCGTCACCGGGATTGGCGGCAGCGGGACCAGCAACTCCAATCGCGGCGTCTACGTAGCATCTGAGGCCAAGATTATGGGTGGCGGCGCGACGGGCAACGTGACCATCCACGGCACAGGCGGGGCGGGGGCGGGTTCCGGCAACGACGGCGTGCAGTTATTTTCGTCCATCGGGCAAGTCCAAATCAATTCCGGCGGCGGCAATGTCCAGGTCGCGGGCCTTGGTGGAAGCAATACAGCCGGCGGAACGTCCGATGGTGTGGATTTGGACAGTGGGTCGCTGGTCACGGCCGGCGGCAGCGGCAGCGTTACCGTGAATGGAACCGGCGGTGCGGGCACAGGCAACTCGAATAAAGGAGTGGTCGTCAGAAACATGGGCATGGTCTCGTCCAGCGGCGGTCTGGTCACAGTGACCGGACAGGGCGGTGGCTCCGGTGCTTCCGTCATCAACGATGGCGTCCAGGTTTCCGGAACGATTACTTCCGGCGCCGGTGGCAATGTCATCGTGACGGGCACCGGCGGCAACAATAATTCTTACGGCGTATTCCTGTTCGGCACGGTGACTTCCGACACCACCGGCACGGTTTCCGTCACCGGCACGGGCGGCGGCAGCGCGCCCGCGGTCCGCGTGGATGGGCAACTGACGTCCGGCGGCGGCGATGTCACGGTCACCGGCGCAGCGGGCGTCGAAACGGCCAACGGCGGCGATATCACCACGGCCGCCAACGGCGGCAGCATCACGGTGATCGCCAACAGTATCGACATTCCCTCCGGCACGACCGTCGACGCCGGAGCCGGCACGGTCAACCTGCGGCAGTCGACCAACGCCTTCGCGATCAACCTGGGCGCCGGCGACACAGGTTCTCAGCTTGGCCTGATCGACTCCGAATTGGATCGCGTGACCGCCGGCACGCTGAACATCGGCGACAGCAACAGCGGGACGATTACGGTCAGCGCGGCGATCTCGCATGGCAACAACCTGGTGCTGACCACCGGCGCCGGGATCGCGTTCAACCAGTCCGTGACGATGGCCGCCGACAAGAGCCTGGCCGCCAGCGCCGTCAGTACGATCAGCCTGCCGAACTCGACCAGCGACCTGGCCGCCAGCGGAGTGGGCTCGATCTCGCTGACCACCGAACGCAACCTCGCTCTGTCCAGCGGTTCGAGCGTCACGACGGTAGACGGAGGGATCGCGCTGAGCGCCAATCAACAGATGACGCCCACCGCCGGTTCGTTCGTTGGCGTGGATATCAACGGTGGCCTGGTCCAAAGCACGAGCAGCGGAACGATTACCGTGCTGGGCAGAGGCGGCGACCTCGCATCCGGAGGCCAGATCGGTGTGAGAGTCCTGGGGGGAGGCGATATTCTTGGCGGAATTGGCGGTGTCGTCACCGTTACTGGCCACGGCGGCGCCCTCACTGCAACCGCTGGTGGCGACAGCCACGGGGTCGTCATTACCGGTTCGGGATCAACGATCGCATCGAGCGGAGCGAACGTTTCTGTTACGGGAACCGGGGGTGGGAACGGGGTTGGTGGCGTCAGCCAACGCGATTCCGGTGTTTACCTGTTGAGTGGTGGCGCTATATCCGCGGGAGGAAGCGGCACGGTGACTGTCCTGGGTCACGGGGGCGGCATTGCGAATTATTCTGGATTCGACCATCACGGCGTGATTGTGGATGGAACCAGTTCGACGATCACATCGAACGCCGGAAATGTGTCCGTGACAGGTTTCGGCGGAGGTAATCAAACGGGCGGCGTCAGCGAACGCGATTCCGGTGTTCGCGTCGTCAATGGCGGCACAATCTCCGCTGGGAGTACTGGCGCCGTGATCGTCCAGGGGCAAGGCGGCGGTATCACGAACAACGCCGGTTTCGACCACTACGGCATTCTGGTCTCGGGTTCAGGTTCGACGATTACATCGGGCGGGGGCAACGTATCGTTGACTGGAACCGGTGGTGGCGGCGACCGCAGTAGTCGCGACTGGGGCGTCGCCGTTTTCAATGGCGGTCGCGTCACCGCAGGGAGCAGCGGCACGGTTACGGTCACTGGCCAGGGAGGAACCACACAAGCTTACATGGGATCGTTCCCCGGACCTGAGAATTACGGCGTCATCGTTTCTGGATCGAGTTCGGAAATCACTTCGAGCGGCGGTAATGTGGTAGTGACAGGCACCGGAGGTGGCTTCGCTGGCCATAGCAACCATGGAGTATTTGTGACCGCCTCGGGCCAAATTACGTCTGGCGGAGGTAACGTCTCGGTCACCGGTACGCCTGGAACCGGCACAGATACTTTCGCAGTCAGGTTGGCGGATTTGGCGAGTGTCACGACGGCCACCAATGGCGGCACGATCACCATCGTTGGTGATCGCATGGATTTTTCCAGCGGAAGTCCGACCATCAACGCAGGCATACTCACTGCGACCTTGAAGCAGCAAATAAGCGGCACCCAAATCAACCTGGGTGCCGCGGACACAGTCAGCGCCCTCGGCCTGACCGACACGGAACTGGACAACGTCACGGCCGGCACGCTGCAGATCGGCGACAGCAGCAGCGGCGCGGTCAGCGTCAGCGGCGTGATCTCGCAAACGGGCAAGGTCACCAGCATCACGACGCCCCTGACCACCACCGTGCTGGCCACCGGCGACCTGGGCATCACGGGCGCCGTCAACAGCCCGCTGGTCGTCAACAGCGGCGGAGACCTGCGGCCGGGCACCAGCCCCGGCGTCATTGACAGCGGCGACGTGACCTTCGACAGCGGATCGCACTTCCATGTCGAACTGAACGGCATCCTCGTCGGCACCGACTACGACCAGCTCGATGTCACCGGCACCGTGACGCTGAATGACGGCAACCTGAACGTCACGCTTGGCTACGCCCCAGTCAACGGCGACTCGTTCACGATCATCAACAACGACGGCGCGGACGCCATCCTGGGTCTGGCCACGTTCAAGGTCGGCGGAATCACCATCCCCGACGGCGGAACCTTCATGGTCGGCGGCACGACCTTCGTCATCGATTACACCTCCGGCAGCGATTCCAACGACGTCACGCTGACCGTGCAGAATCCCGTCAACTCGCTGACGGCCAGCATCGTCGGCGGCGACCTGGTGATCGAGGATATCGACGGCACGGGAAAGGACAACATCCTGACGCTCAGCCGCGTCGGCGCGAACCTGGTGATCAGCGACGCCAACGAGCAGTTCGCCACCGCGATCCCCGGCGCGGTGCTCTCCAATGGCAACAAGACCGTCAGCGTGCCCGCCAGCGCGCTGGGGATGGCCGGCCAGATCATCATCCTGAGCCAAGGCGGCGGCGACTCGCTGACCATCGACGTCTCGACCGACCTGGGAGTTGACGTTGATTACCAGGGCGGCGCCGGGATGAGCGACTCGCTGACCCTGGCCGCGGACACGGTGACCAGCGTCACGCACGCCTTCATCAGCGACAGCGCGGGGTCGGTCACGATCGAGGACGGCGGCGCGCGCGTGATCATGTATTCCGGCCTGGAGCCGATCATCGACAATCTGTTGGCCACCGACCGCGTGTTCATGTTCACGGGCGGAGCGGAAACGATCACCGTCACCGACGGCACGGCGAGCGACGGCAAGACCATGATCGATTCCACGCTGGGCGAATCGGTCTACTTCACCAATCCCACCGGCTCCATGACGATCAACTCGGGAACCGGCGACGACCTCGTGGCGATCACATCGGTGGACGCGGGCTATGGCGCGGCGCTCACGATCAACGGAGACGGCGACAACGACACCGTCAACCTGGATGCCGATCTGTCGCTGGCCGCGGGCAACAGCCTGTCGGTCACGGCCGAGACGATCAACGTCGGCACGGGCGCCGACCTGGTCAGCAGCGGCGCGGGCGTGATCACCTTCACCGCCGACGACGTGGCGATCGCCGGCGGTTCCACGCTGGTCTCGACGGGCACGGTGACCATTCAGCCGCAAACCGCCTCGCGTCCGATCGATCTGGGCACGGAAACCGCCGGCTCGCTCAGCCTGACCGACGCCGAACTGGACCGCATCACTGCCGGGACCGTGCAGATTGGCGACGGCACCAGCGGCACGCTGACCGTCAGCATGCCGCTGACGCTGAACACGAACCTGTCGCTGACCACGGGGGCCACCATCGTGCTGGCGGCGAACATCAGCACCGACGCCGCGCTCCTTGCCGGCTCGCTGGCCCTGAACGGGCCGGTCGTGATCGCCGAGGGCGTCAGCGTCTCGATCGATACCGATAGCAGCAGCAGCGACGGCGGGGTGACGTTCGCCAGCACGATCAACGGCACGGCGGGCGGCGGCAGCGAGCACCTGAACATCATCGGCGGCACCGGCGGCAACGTGTCCGTGACCGGCGCGATCGGTGGCGTGGAACCGCTGGGCACACTGACCGTGACCAGCGCGAACAACGTGACGCTTTCCGGCAACACGACGACGACCGGCAATGTGGGCATTACCGCGCAGAACTCCGTTTCGGTGCAAGGCATCGACGCCGGCGGCGGCACGATCACCATCGCCGCCAACCAGGACAACAGCGCCACGCAGGGCTTTTCGCAAGGCGTTGGCACGACCATCCAGACCACCAACAGCACGGCCGGCGCGGTCAGCATCGTGGTCAACACCAGCGCCAGCAACCTGGGCACCGGCACCGCGGCGCTGCGGAACATCAGCGCCGGCGGCGGGGCGGCGGCCCAGATCACCGTCAACACCCACGGCGGCAACATGACACAAGGCACGGGCACCGTCCTGAGCGCTCCGGCGGGTACCGTTTCACTGACGGGTTCCTCGACGACGCTGGCCAATTCGATGGGCACTGCTGGCGCCCCGATTCGCACCACCGCGGCGTTTGTCACCTTCGACGCTCGCGGCGTCGCCACGCATGACAACGCCTTCATCACCGAAACGGATGGAGCCACGTTCAGCGGCACCGGCAGCGTGAGTAGCGGCTCGAACATCACGCTGGGCAACCTCAGCGGCACGCTGATCGTCGGCGGCAGCGGCATCACCACCACCAACGATATCAGCTTCGGCTCGGGCGGTGTGACGCTCAGCAGCGCCGATGGGATTCAGATCGACGCGCCGATCGTCACTCCCAACGATGGAGTCGGCGTGGCGATCAACGCCAATACCATGGGCACCGACGCGGCGGGCTTCGTGATGAACGCCGGCGGATCGATCCACAACCAGTCGTCGACCACGCTCGTGATCAACGTCAATAACGCCGCCGGTGGCACGGGCGGGGCCGAACTCCGCAACGTCTGGGTGGGGAACGGCGGCAATCTGACCGTCTCCACGGCCGCCGGGGGCAACACCACCGGTGGTTCGATCACCCGGATCGCCGGTACGTCGCTGATCTCCGGCGTAGGCAATATCGTGCTCAGCACCGGGGCCAGCACCGGCGGCATCGGTACGCCTGGTCTGCCCATTTTCACGGTGACTGGCGGGCTGCGGGTGTTGACCGGCTCGGGCGGCGCGTTCATCTCGGAAAGCGACGCGCTGGGCGTGCGCGAATTTGTCGTCACTGGCGGCGGCGACGCCACGATAACGGCCGGCGGCACGCTTTCGCTGGTCAACGATTTCGGCAACACCACGCTGGGCACCGGAACGCTGACGCTCAATCCAGGCGGTACGGGCGTGAATATCACCGGCGGCTCGACCAACGTCGCCGGCGGCGCGATCGACGTCAACGGCCATCTGACGCTCACCGGCGGCACACTGCTCGCCCCGACCTCCGGCAGCTTCACCGTCTCGGGCGACTGGATTCGGACCGGTACCACGTTCACCCACGGCGGCGGCACGGTCACGTTCGACGGCGCCAGCGGCACGCAAACCGTCAACTCCGGCGGCGCCAGCTTTGGCGGCATCAGCCACGGCAGCGCCTCGACCGTGCAACTGGTCACCAGCAACCTGACCACCACCGGCACACTGACCAACTCGGCCGGCACGCTGGACATCAACGGGCGGTTGGTCACGGCCAATACGCTGGTCCTGGCCGGCGGAACCATCTCGGATACCAACGGCACGCCGGGCCAGATCACCAGCAGCAATGCGTTCGACCTCCGCGACGGCACGGTCAGCGCTCGAATGGCCGGATCGACCGGGGCGAACAAGACCACCGGCGGCACCGTGACGCTTAGCGGCGCGAACACGTACACCGGGACGACCACCGTCAGCGACGGCACGCTGATTGTCAACGGCTCGATCACCAGCAGCGTGACGAACAATTCACCCGGCACCCTGGCCGGCAGCGGTACGATCACGGGCAACGTCAGCGGCACCGGCACGTTCGCTCCCGGCACCAGTCCCGGAGTGATGACGATCAACGGCAACTTCGCGCCCACGGGCACCGTGGAGTTCGAAGTGAATCCGCCCGCCACAACCGCCGGCATGCACTACGACCAGTACGATGTGAACGGCCTGCTGGACTTGAGCGGCGCCACGCTGTCGTTCTCCGGCGCGGCCGGCGTCGTGGCCATGAACCAGCTTGTGACGCTGGTCGACAACGACCCGGCCGACGTGACGGGACCGGCAACGAACTTCGCCGACGGCGCGACGGTGGTCATCAACGGCAACACGTACAAGATCGTGTACAACGGTGGCGACGGCAACGACGTGGTGCTGGTCGAAACGGCAATGGCTCCCACAGTGGCCTACGTCGACGACAGCTTTACCCAGATGTTCGGCCAGTCAGTCGCCGATGCCGACCTGGGCACCGCAGGCAACCAGCCAGCCACCTTCGGGATCAACGCCTTCAAGACGATCACGGCGGCGCTAGCTTCCGTCGCCAGCGGCAGCACCATTGTTGTGAACGGTGGCAGTTACGCCGAAACCGTTTCCTTGGCCAACGGGCACACGCTACGCATCGGCGGGCCCGACGTCGCTCAGAACGTGACGATCGACGACCTGGCAGGTGTCGCGGGCACCACGATCACTTTGTCCGGCACGTCATCCTTGGCTTTGGGCGACGCGGACAATCGCACGCTCGCCAGCCTCATCCAGGGCGGCGGCAGCCTGACCAAGCTGGGAGGCGGCACGCTGGAGCTCAGCGGCGCGAACACCTACACCGGCGTCACAACCATCCAGAACGGTTTCATCGACGCCACCAATCCCGCGTCGCTGGGCGCCAGCGGAGCAGGGCAGGGGACCACCATCGAGAGTACCGGGGCCTTGCGGTTCAAGGGCGTGCATCTGCAACTGGCCGAGCCGATCACGAGCAACGGCGGGACGATCTCGGCCTACGCTGGAATCGGCAACGTGGGGCTCACTGGCCCGCTGACGCTCAGCGGCTCAGGGCCGACCATGGTCACTGCCGTGTGGACTGGCGGCGACACCACGTTCAGCGGCAAGATCACCGGCACCCAGGGACTGACGTTGCTCGCTGGTGGGCTCAACATCACAGGCAATAACAACAATGATTTCCAGGGGGCCGTGCAGATCAACGGCGGCGGAATCGTGCTTTGGGATGCCAACGGACTGGGAACAACCTCCGCGGGCACGACGATCGCCAGCGGAGCGTTCCTGCGCCTGAGCAATCCAGGTGGAATGTCGGTTGCCGAGCCGCTGACGGTGGCCGGCTGGCTGTGGAACCAGTCCGGCAACAACGTCCTGAGCGGTCCCGTGACGCTCAGCGGCAGCCCGCAGGTCGAGACGAACACGGGCACTACCTTGACGATTACGAGCGCCGTTGGCGAAACGGGCGGCCCGGCAAACTGGTCGAAAGTGGGAGCCCCCGGCACGCTGCTGCTCACGAATGCCGGCAACAACTACACTGGCACAACTGCGGTCAACACGGGCACTCTGCGAGTTGACGGGGCCACAACCAGCCCCACCGTCATCCAGGCCAACGGCACGCTGACCGGCACCGGCACGATCAACGCCTCGGTAACGGTTAACGATGACGGCGATCTGCGGCCCGGTTCCAGCCCCGGCATCCTCAGCATGGGCGATCTGGACCTGGACGGCGACCTGTTCATCGAACTGTTCGGCGACGGCGGCGCGGGCGACGCCAACGGGCACGACCGGATCGACGTGACTGGCGCCGTCAACATTGACAGTGGCACGGCCACCTTGTCGGTGGACGCCACCGGTTTGACGCTGGCCGAGGCGGCTGGCATGGAATTCGTGATCATCAACAACGACGGCACGGGGCCGGGCGATCACACGGGCCACTTCAACGGGCTGCTCGAAGGCGCCGTGGTGATCAGCAACGTTAACGGCATCGGCCTGGATCTGACCATCACGTACATGGGCGGAGACGGGAACGACGTGGCACTGCGGGTCAACACCTCGATATTCGAGCTCGTCGGGGGCGACGCCGTCTTCAGCGACCTGGCGGGCCTGACGAACAATCTCACATTGTCCCTGGTCAACGGCGGTGCGGACCTGCAGATTCACGACACCACGACGCCAGTCACCGCCGGAGCTGGCGCGACCCAGGTGGATCCGTTCACCGTGACGATCCCGTTTGCCAACGTCAGCGGAAACGTGCAGATCGACACGGCCGCAGGCGACGACTCGCTGACCGTCGACTTCAGCGGCGGCGACCCGGTTCCGGCCGGAGGCGTCCATTACGACGGCGGCACGAATGTCTTGACCAATCCCGGCGACCAACTGGTTCTGACTGGCGGCAGCGCGACCACGATCACGCATACGTTCGTCAACGGCAGCGATGGTTCCGCCAGCATCGACGGCTCAACCATTTCCTACACCGGCCTGGAACCGGTCACCGACAACATGTCGGCCACGCACCGCGTGTTCACGTTCACCGGCGGCGGCGAGACGATCACGGTCACCGACGGCATCGCGGCCGACGGCATGACGATGATCGACTCGACGCTCGGCGAATCGGTCTATTTCACCAACCCCACCGCCTCGCTAACGATCAATGCCGGCACGGGTAACGACACGGTCACGATCACGTCGGTTGATGCGGGCTACGATGCCTCGCTGACCATCAACGGCGGCACGGGCGACGACACGATCCACCTGAATGCCGACATCACGTTCGCCGCGGGGAACAGCCTGGACGTGAACCTGCAGGACGACGACGCGTCGCCGGGCGTCGATGCGATTAACGTCGGCGCTGGCATTGACCTGGCTCTTTCCGGCAGCGGCTCCGCGACGCTCCAAGCCAGTCGCAAGATCACGCTGGCCAGCGGTTCCAGCATCGTCACGGCTGACGGAGCGATCACGCTGCACGCCAACCAGCAGCCGACGCCGACGGCGGGGAATTTCATCGGCATCAACGTGAGTAACGCCTCGATTGGCAGTGCGAGCGGCGCCATCACGCTGGCTGGCCGCGGGGGCAATGACGCAGCGGGCGATCAGTTCGGCGTCCGGATTCAAAGCGGCGGCGGCGTCGGCAGCGGCACCAGCGGCACGGTGAGCGTCACGGGGACCGGCGGGGCCGGTTCCGGGTCCAACAACCACGGCGTCCTTGTCACCGGCACGAACTCGCAAATCACCTCCAGCGGCGGAGCGGTGCTGGTCGAAGGCACCGGCAATTCCAACAGCGAAGCCGTGCGGCTCGAAAGCTCCGGTGCCATCACCTCCGGCAGCAATGCGGCCATTACGATCACCGCCGACAGTGTGAACATACTCGCGAGCAGCGGGGGCATCAACTCCGGCAGTGGTACGACGACGATCGTACCAAAGACCGCCGGCACGCTGATCGACCTTGGCACGGAAACCGGTGGCTCGCTGAGCTTGACCGATAATGAACTCGATCTCGTCACCGCCGGGACAGTGCAAATCGGCGACACCAGCAGCGGCACGATGACGGTCAGCGCGGCGATCAGTCGCTCCACGCCGACCAATCTCGACTTGAGCAGCGCATCATCCATCATCTTCAATCCAGGTTCCCTGGACACCGCCGGCGGTGTGCTGAATCTCCAGGCGAGCAACGTGCAGGCCACTTCCAGCGGCGCCGACGTCAATGCCTCGCTCACCACCTTCACGGTCGGGACCGATTTGCCGTTTGTCATCAACGGCACCACCGTGGACACGCAGTATCGGCAGCTCAATGTGATTGGCGACATTGATCTGACCGGCGTCGATCTGGTCATCACCGGCAGTTACGTTCCTGTCGCGGGTGATTCGTTCATGATTGTCAACAATGACGGCATCGACCCGATCATCGGCGCCTTCAACGGCATGCCGGAAGGCCATTTGTTCCCCAATTTCCTGGGCAGCGGGATGACGGCCGTCCTGACCTACGGCGGCGGCGACGGTAACGACGCGGTCATTCGGATCGATGTGGTGGGTCCAAAGATCACCGGCACGACCCCGTCGTTTGCCACGACCGGAGCGATCGCCGCCGGCACCGCTTCGATGAGTATCGCGTTTGACAAGATCGTCAGCGGCGCCGCAACGGCAAGCAACTATGAGTTCCGCAGCCAGGGGGCCGATGGTGTCCTCGGCAACGGCGACGATGTAATCCTCGCGCTCTCGGCCAGCTACTCCGGCACTCTGGCGACGCTCACATTCCCTGGGCTGGCTCAGGGTGTGTATCGGCTGCGGGTGAAAGATACGATCACGGACCTGTCCGGCAATCAGTTGGATGGGGACGACAACAACATCGCTGGGGGCGACTGGCGGAGGGATTTCGTGGTCACGGCAGCTACCGCGGGAATCACGTTTGCGCCGCCACAGGTTCTGACTACCGGCCACAACCGCACCCAGTCGAGCGTCGTGGCCGATTTTGACGGCGACGGCTGGAACGATGTGGCGGTCACGAACACCAGTGGACCGTCGGTCACGGTATTCCGCAGCAACGGGAGTGGCGGCTTCCTGGCGCCAGTCAACTACACGGTTGCGGCTTTTGGCGGCGGCTATAGCGGCCTGGCCGCGGCCATGATGAACGCGGATTCACGACCCGATCTGGTGGTCGGCACCGGGGGGAACGTGCAGGTGTTATACAATAACGGCAGCGGTGGGTTTCTCGCGCCGGTGACGGTTGCGACCGGGTTAGGTTCGATCTGGTCACTTGCCACGGCTGATATGAACAACGACGGTCGCACCGATATCGTCGCCGCGGATGTTACCCGCGTGGTGGTAGTGCTGGCGAATGGCGTGGGCGGCTTCCATCCGCCTGCGATTTATACGCCGACGGGCGGAGGCAACGCCTATCCGCTGGTGATCGAGGATTTCAATCACGACAGCCACCTGGATGTCTTCATTCCCACCTGGACGACGAGCAGGGTCCATCTTTTCCTGGGGAGTGCCACCGGAACCCTGTCGACGTCGATTGTCGATTTCACAGCACCCAGCGCGCCGTTCTCCGCAACTTCAGGCGACTTTAACAACGATGGCTTTGTGGATGCCGTTGTCGTGAACTATTCGCACACCGGATCTGGTTATGCGGTTGATGCGTACCTGGGGAATGCCGGCGGCACGCTGACACGCTTGGCTTCGACGCTCGCCACCAGTGCGACAAGTGGCCCTTACAGCATCGCGGCAGGGGATTTCGACAGCGACGGAAACCTGGATCTGGTTCTCGGTTCGGTGACCAGTCCCACCGTGATGGTTGCCCGCGGTCTCGGCAACGGCACGTTTACGCTGGCGGGCACCATGCTGGCTGGCGGATCGAATCATTGGGTCAATGCGGTCGCCGTCGGCGAATTCGACCACGATGGTCGAGACGATATCGTCGTCGCCAACAACATCACGCCCGGCAACGTGAGCATCTTGCGCAACCAGAGCCAGAGCGGCGTTGTGCTGCTGAGCCCAGGCGGGATCCGCTTCGACATCGACTACGAACTATTCGGCGCCGGCCAGTTGATCCATGACGGCGGCGCATTCGACGGTCTCAACCGCCTGCAGGTTGGCGGTGCGGACTACGTCGCACCCAGCGCTGCCCCAGTGTTTGCCGACGGCGGCCGTACGCTCGTCACTCCGGTACAAAGCCTGATGGGGCTGAACGTCTCCCGCGAGGTGACCGTTCCGAGCGCGGGAACTCAGGACTTTGCCCGCACGATCGATTCCTTCCATAACCCGACCGGCAGTCCGATTACAACCACCGTCAAGGTGGTCAGTAACCTCGGCTCCGATCTGGCGACGACGGTCTTCAACACCTCCGACGGCGACAGCATTCCGGAAACCACCGACCAGTGGATCGGCACCGACGACGGCGATGGTACCGGCACACCGGCAGTGATTCACTTCATCCACGGCCCTGACGGTCTCAAGCCGAACGATGTGCAGGTTGTGGGTGACAACATCTTCTGGACTTACAATGTCATCGTGCAGCCCGGGGCGACATTGCAATTGGCCAGCTTCACCGTAGTCAATGACACTCGCGCGGGCGCCGAAGCGGCCGTCAGCGCGCTGGTGAACGCCAACAACACCGGCTTTGCCAATCAGGCTGCCGCGTTCCTCTCCCCTGCCGACTTGATGGCGCTGGCGAACTTCCAGTTCCATACGACCGAGTTGTCGATCGTGGGCGGCGACCTCGTCGTTACCGATATCTCTCTCGGCGGCCAAAGCGATACGCTCACAATCAAGTCCGACACGACCAACGGCCGGTTCGAGATCAGCGATCCGAATCGAGTTCTGGGGTTCAGCAGCTCGATCCCGGGAGCCATCGTCAGCGGGGACCTGCACACGATCACCGTGCCGTTCACGTCAGTCTCCGGCAATGTGCTGGTGAATACGTTCGGCGGTAACGACTCGCTGACAGTGGATTTCTCGCTGGGCAATTTCAGCAAGACGGTCAGCTATGACGGCGGTACTCAGAGCTCGACGCCTGGCGACAGCCTGACCCTGACCGGCGGCAGCGCCACGACGATCACGCACACGTTAGTCAATGCCAGTGACGGCTCAGTGAACATTGACGGCTCGACCATCATGTACACGGGCCTGGAACCGGTCACTGACAACATGTCGGCCGTCAACCGCGTGTTCAGTTTCACGTCGGCCATGGCCGAGACGATTACGCTGGACGCCAGCGGCACGCTGGACAACCGGATCGATTCCACTCAGGGGGAATTGGTCGACTTCACCAACCCGACCGGCTCGCTGACGATCAACGTCCAGGTTGGCGGCGGATCGGGCGCCGATACGATCAACGTTCAAGGGCTCGACGCGGGCTTCAACGCCGATCTCTCGATCAACGGCGGCAGCGATGACACGGTCAACTTCCAGACGGCCGCCACCGACATCGGGACCGGCGCTCTGATTGTGACCGGCAATTCGATCGTCCTCAGCCAGAACGTGTCCGCGGAAGGGGCCTCGCTGACGGCCCAGAACCCCATCGATCTGACCGGCACCAGTACGCTGGATGGCGGCGCGGGGACCGTGTCGATCCTGGCCAACCAGGATGGCGTTGGTGCCGCGGGCTTCACGCAGGCCTCAGCCTCGGCCATCGTCACTACCAACGAGACGTTGGCGGCCGTATTGATCGACGTCGGCGGCATTGGCCCCGCGGCGCTGGCGGCCGTGACCGCCGGGACCACGACGGGCCGAGTGGCTGTCAATGCGGGCGGCACGGTCACCGACAGCAACGGCGGTGCCACGAACATCACGGCCGACGACGCGGTGCTAATGGCTGGTATAGGGATCGCCAGCCTTGTTGCCCGACTGCAATTGAATGTGGATACGGTAACTGCCAACAGCGCCACCGGGGACATTGGACTGGAAGAGGTAAGTGGTGACTTGACCGTGTTGAACGTGGCCAATGCGATGGGGGGCAGCGTTCGAGTCGAGGCGGCGACCGGCAACTTGCACGTGGGAACCGTTTCCGCCCAGTTCAACGTCGTCCTGCACGCGCCCACCGGCAGCGTGACCGACACCAACGGCCCCGGAGTCAACAATGTCAGCTCAACTACGGTCGAAGCGCTCAGCAGTACCGGGATTGACCTGGACATTATGGCCCAGATCTCGGGCGGCGGGTTCGATGCGACCGGCACGGGCGACATTTTGGTTCGCCGGCCAACCGGGACTCTGGTTATTTCGGGTGGCGGCATCGACACGATGAACGGCGATATTTCCGCCACGGCACTCAATGGCGGCGTGGTCTTCAACACGGCCATCAACGCCGGAGGCACGAGCACCGTCACGCTCGACGCCACGGGAGACGTGACGATGTTGGCCGGCGCGACGGTCACCAGTGGCGGCGGCGTCGATGTGATGGCGGGAGGCAACATCGCCGTCCGTGACATCACGGCCGGCGGCAACACGGCCGGCGGCGGCACGGCCGCCATCAAGCTGGATACGACCTTGGGTGACGTGACGGTCAACGGCCCGCTCACGGCCACCAGCGCCGGCGGGCTGAACATCGATATCGATCCGGTCGATGTGTTCATCAATGCCAACCAGACGGCCACGGGCGATATCGATATCGTGGCCGATAACGATGTCACTGTTGCCGCCGGCGTCACGATCGAGGCCGACTCGGACAACATGGGCGGCATGGCGGGCGGAACGCTGACGATCATCGCCGACCTGGATGACGACGTCGACGACGGCACCGGCGGCACGCTGCTGGCGAACGCCGGTTCGAACCTGCTGGGAGCCATCGTGGAACTGTCGGGCGACGTGGTCATTGTCGACGACGTGACGGGTAAAGTCGATGACGTGATCATCACGGCCGACGTCGATGCCACGCTGACCGGTGCGGCCTCCGCCGCCAATCTCTTGCGGATTACCGCTCTGCTTGGCGACGCCCTGATCGCGGCAACCGCCAGCGCCGTGGCAATGGGCTCCATCGAACTTGACGCCGCTGACGGCACGGTCACCGTCGCCGGGCCGCTAGTGGCTGGCGTTAATGTCGAGATTCAAGGCAATTTCTCCGAGCAGGGCTCCGTGTTCATCGACGCCAATATCACGGCGGACGGCAACGTCGAAGTATTTGCCGATGAAACCAACGCCGACGTGCTGATCGGCAGCGCAGCGATCATCACCTCGGATGCCGATATGTCGGGCGGGGGGAGCGTTTTGATCACCGCGGACCGCGATGTCATCCAGAACAGCGGTAGTTTGGTGTCCAACACGGGCGGAATTCGCATCCTGACGTATTTCCGCGACGTGTCAATTGTCAGCGCCGTCTCGAATGGCATTGACCAGTTCGCTCCGATCGCCGTGGCGAATGCGTCGGGAAGCGCGGCAATCCAGATCTGGCCCACGGGCGACGCCACGGTAACTGGCGTTGTCGCCACAGCCGGCGACGTGGAAGTCGTCTCGGACTTCGGCGACGTGAACCTGGGTGGCATCAGTGCCGGCGCGAACAGGGTGTTCATTCAGGCCCTGTCCGGCGCGATCATCGACACCAACGCCGCGGCGATCAACGTCACGGCCGGCGCCCTGTCCCTGGACGCCGCCTTCGGCATTGGCGACGGCAACGCCATCGAAACCGATCTGGGCACACTCTCCGCCTTCAACTCGGCCGCGGGCAACATCGAAGTCGCCGACATCGGCGCCAATGCCAATCCCTTGGTCATCGGCACGGTCGTCGATCAGGTCCCAGGCGTCACCAACCTCTCCGGCGGAGACGTCATCATCAGCAACGCCAGCCCGCTGGTCGTGACGGACAACGTCTCGTCCGTCGGCGACGTGACGCTCACCGCCGCCGATTCGGCGGCCGCGGGCGACGACCTGACCGTCAATCCGGCCGTGTCCGTCACTTCAACCGGCGGCAACATCATCCTCAACGCGGGCGACAACGCCGATATCAATGGCGACCTGCTGGCCACCAGCGGTACCATCACGATCAACGTCGATCCCTCGCTGGGCGATCCCGACGCCGTGGGCGGCACCATCGATATCGATTCGGCCAGTATCGTCACCACCAGCGGCGGCGCGTTCCTTAACGGCGGCGACGACAACGACACTTTCAACTTCGCTCCGCGCACCACCACCAGCTTCGCCGTCGATGGCAACCCGCCCGTGTTCGGCGATCCGGGCGTGCCGCCCGGCGATACGCTGAACCTGGACCTCACGGCCCTTGTGAACCCGGCCGTCCTCACGCTGGGCCCCACGCCAGGCTCCGGCAACTTCTCGTTCATCCCGCCCGACCTGCAGCAGAGCGTCTCGTTCACCAGCATCGAAACGGTCAATAGCGGCGGCACGCCGTTCCACCTGGTGCTCGACATGCGCCTGGCCGGCTTCGAGGGAGGCGACCCGACCGACTTGATTGAAGCCGAGCTGGACGGCACGGGCACCAACCTGCTGCTGATCGTCAACGGCAGCCAGCACTACGAAGGCGCCGCGGCCGATATCCTCTCGCTGACCGTCATCGGCTCCAGCGACAACGATACCCTCCAGATCAACGAGACGATGGGCGGGCTGCCGCAGTTCAGCGGCCAAGCGCCGGTGGTCAACAACACGGGCATCGGCGGCGGCACGTCCAACGGCGGACACCTGAACGCGTCGATGGAATTTCAACTGGACAATGACTTCTCGCCAACCGACTTCTCGGCGGCCGATGTCAGCATCCACTTCGACGGCAGCACGGGCGATAATGGCATGGTGATCGATTTCAGCACCATGCACGCCGCGGCCTACTTCAGCGATACGGTCGATACGGCCAACAGCGGCAACATCGCGTCGGCCGCCTTCGCCGCGCCCTCGGCGCCCGACCTGCTGCTGTCGTTCGCCAACCTGGCCCCGATCAACTTCATCGGCGCCGGCGGCGGACTGCTGGTCGATGCCACCAGCACGCCGTTGACCGACGAGCTGACGATCGACGACGATGGCTCGCCCGGCGACGGCGTGTCGATTATCACCGGCAACAACGGCTTCGAGGACACATCGTTCAGCGGCTTCAGTCAACTGGTTGTCCGCGGCGGCGGGCGGCCCGGAATCGTGATCGCGCCGCTCGGCGGCGAGACGCTCGACCTGGTGGCGCTCGACTCGGCGACCACGCTGACCAGCGTCGTCCTGGACGGCGACAACACGACCGACAACGACGATTCGTGGGACACGCTGCGCGTCCGCAGCACGCCGCCCAACGTGGACGTTACCCTCCTGGGCGGCCTGGGCTGGGACAACTTCCTGATCCACAGCGGCACCTTCTTTGGTACCGGCGGTAACACGGTGGACGGCATTCAAGGCACCGTCAACGTTTCGCCCACCAGTGGACTGTTCGTGGATAACGCGACCATGGCCGACATCGATACGCTGCTGATCGACGACCAGGCCGACGCCAGCGGCGATACGGTCAACATCAACGCCAGCACCATCGACGGTCTGTTTGACGCCGGTACGGGCGTCGACATCACTTACAATGCCGACAACCTGAACTTCGTGGTGCTGCAGACCAGCGCTGGCAATGACATCCTGAATCTGAACTTCATGAACGCCGCGGTGACCGACCTGCAGATTTTCACCGCAATCGGTTTCGATGGCGACGACACGTTCAATATCCTCAACAGCACCCCGCCCGCGGCAGTCACCAACCTGCTGGGCGCCGCCGACCGAGACCACTTCGTGTTCAGCAACGGCGCGCTGCTGACCGGCACCATCGACGGGGGTAGCCAGGACGACCTGATCGACTGGTCCGCCGTCAGCGGGCCAATCAGCGTGGCCCTGAACGGCCTGGGACCGATCGACGGCTACCGCGGCGACGAACTTTCGACCATTGATTCCGGCGTGGCACCCGATGGTTTCACCAACATCGACGCCGTGCTGGGTTCGGCCAGCGACGATGATACGCTCGAAATGGCCGCCAACCTCCGCACGCACTGGGACATCGGCGGCACGGTCAGCGGCTTCGGACCGTTCGGCGCCGGCGGAGCCACGCTGACCGACAGCCTGGCCGATACGGGTGTGCTGATCGCCGACGAAGCCGACCTGAGCCTCACCGGCAACGCGCTGTTCCACGGCCGGCCCGAAGGCTGGGCCAACAACCCGCAATCGAACCCGATCGCGCCCAACGCGGCCGGCGAAGCGGACCTGGCCTGGGCCGGCTTCGAGAACCTGGTCGGCGCCGAAGATGCCGACGACCGCTTCGACCTGCGCGACGGCGCCTCGATCAGCGGCACCATCGACGGCCGCGGCCACGATGTCAACGGCGATTCGCTCGACTACCGCGACTGGACCAGCCCCGTCATGGTCAACCTCGGTTCGCCCGACCAGTCGTTCCGCACCGCCACCAACGTCGGCAACATCCAGCCCGGCGCGATGGGCGATCCCGGCAACAGCATCGAAAACGTCTTCGGCGGCAACTCGCGCGACGTGATCACCGGCGACCAGGACGACAACATCCTGGGCGACGGGCACGGCAGCGATTCGCTGGACGGCGGCTGGTTCGAAACGGGCGTCGCCAGTCCCGAGGCGCCCGCGCCCGAGGACGATATCTCCGGCAACGACACGTTCCTGCTGGAACCGGGCCACCTCGAAGACGGCACCGGCGGCAGCAGCGACGTGATCACCGATCTGAACGGCAACGACACGGTCGACTTCCGCTTCGCCGACGCCCGCATGATGATCGACATGGACCTGCT
>JAGFJK010000493.1 GCA_024102795.1 Pirellulaceae bacterium | reverse complement strand
CTGGCCGCGCACCTCCGCAGCGACGCGCATCGCGCGGCCGGCGCGCAGCGGCAAGCCGCGGATGGCGGGCGGCCCGAGACCCTGATGCTGGAGTTGGGCGAGGACTGGACCGTGGAGTATCAGTTGGACCAGGCCGGAGTGCGGCGAGTGGAACGGCGCGGCACACAGCGGCCGCCTCATCGGGAACTGTTCCGCTTGGCGCCCGGCAGCGACGCCGGCTGGCGTTTGAATTCCGAACCGGACGGCCGGCAGCGGCTGGTGTTGAGCGTCCGGCCGGCCGGCGGGCAGCGGACGGTGGCCGCGGACGAAGTGTTGTTTCTGGAGGCGGTCGTCGGCTTGTTGCCCGGCCGCCCGCTGCCCCCGGACCGGCCGGAGGTGCGACCATGAACCATCCTGGACGTGTTCACCGCTCGACGCTTCATGCCCGCCGCGGTCTGGCCCTGATCCTGGTGCTGGCGACCATGTTTGTCGTGGCGCTGATCGGCGTGGCCCTGCTGCGGGCCGTCGTCCTGCAGCATCGGCAGGTGCGGCGCGAGGCGGATCGCATGCAGGCCGGCTGGCTGGCCGAGTCGGGCGTGTTGCGGGCGGCCGCCGCGCTGGACCGCTCGGTCGACTACCCAGGCGAAACGTGGCGCGTCGCCGCCGACTCGCGCGACGCGTCGCGCAGTGGCCTGGTCGTGATCGGCGTGAAGGGCGTGCCGGATCGGCCGGCCGAGCGTGTGATTGAGGTCGAGGCCCGTTTCCCCGCGGCGGGCGAAACCGCGGTGGTTCAACGTCGGACGATGCGTCTGACCATCCTGGCAGAGGGAGATCGCTGATGATTCGTTCGTTACGCCGCGGCTTCACGCTGGTCGAGTTGCTGGTGGTGATCGCCATCATCGGCGTGCTGGTCGCCCTGCTGCTGCCCGCCGTACAGGCCGCCCGAGAAGCCGCTCGGCGGCTGAGCTGCCAGGCGCATCTCAGCCAGTTGATCCTGGCCGTGCACAACTACGAGATGTCGCAGAGCGTGTATCCCACCGGCACGATCGAAAAACAAGGGCCCATTTTCAGTTGGCCCAAGGGATACCACCACAACTGGCTGACGCACACGCTGCCCTACCTGGAGCAGAAGAATACGTACAACGCGATCGATTTCGGCGCAGGCGTGTACGATCCCAAGAACGCCGCCGTGCGGCACATCACCTTGCGGCTGGCGACCTGCCCCAGCGATCCGAAAAGCTACGCGGGCAAGCCGAGCAACTACGCGGGCGTGCATCACGATCAGGAATCGCCGATCAACTCGGACCACCAGGGCGTGTTCGTGCTGAACAGCCGCGTCGGCTACGAGGACGTGCCCGATGGAGCCGCTCACACGCTGTTCCTGGGCGAGAAGCGGATCGACGACATGGATCTGGGCTGGATGTCGGGCACGCGGGCCACGCTGCGCAACACGGGCACGCCGTTGAACGGCGGCGTACCCGGACCGGGGCTGCCGACCTTTCCGCTGAACGGCGAGGGGCTGCCGCTGTTCGGCCCCGGCGACGCGCTGCGGTTCTGGACGCCGGAAGGCGACGCGCCGGCGGTTGCCGAGCCGCCCAGTGCGGTCAACGACCAACTGGCGGGCCTGCCGCCCGGCCGGCCCAACCCGCAACTGCTGGTCGTCGGCGGCTTCTCCAGTTCGCACCCCGGTGTTGTCAATTTCGCCTTCGGCGATGGCCGGATCGCCGGCTTGAGTCAGTATGTCGACCCGCTGGTCTTGCAACAGTTGGGGAACCGAGCCGATGGGAAGCTGCTGGATGAAGCCAGGTATTGAGCGGCGCGGGTTCACGTTTGTCGAACTGCTGCTGGTCATCACGCTGATCGGCATCCTGGTGGCGCTGCTGCTGCCGGCGGTGCAGGCGGCGTCCGAGGCCGCTCGCCGCCGTAACTGCGCCAGCAATCTCGGACAACTGATCCTGGCCGTGCACCAGTATGAAATGGCTCATGGTGTCTATCCGCCTGGCTCGATCGAACCCCGCGGGCCGATCCTGAATTGGCCGCGAGGGTACCATCAGGGCTGGCTGGTGCAACTGCTGCCGCAGCTCGATTCGGCCGCCGTCCAGCGGAATGTGGACTTCCGCCAGGGCGTTTACGATCCGGTCAACCGCGACGTGTACAAGTCGACGCTGCGCGTGCTGCATTGCCCGTCCGACGCCCAGCTCCCGGCCCGCTCGAACTACGCCGCCGTGCACCACGACCGCGAATCGCCGATCGACGTGGCGAACAACGGCGTGTTCTTTCTGAACAGCCGGGTGCGGCATGAGCAGGTCAGCGACGGCCTGTCGCATACGTTGTTCCTGGGCGAGAAGATGATCGAATCGAACGACATGGGCTGGATGTCGGGCACGCGGGCCACGCTGCGCAACACGAACTGGGCGGCGACCGGCGCGGCCGCCGCGCCGCCCGCGTTTCCGCTGGACGACGACGGGCTGCCGATGTACGTCCCGCAATTGGAACGGGAACTGTTTCAGGCGGCAAGCGACGCGGGTGCCGCTGGCGGACAGCCGGGGCCATCGTCCAGCAGGCAACCCAAAGCCAGCCTGCTGTTTGTCGGCGGCTTCTCGGCCGCGCATCCCGGCGGCGCTCAATACACGTTCGGTGACGGCTCGGTGCGATTTCTGAGCAATACCATCGACCCGCCGACCTACCAGCGGCTGGGCCACCGCAGCGACGGCCGGCCGCTGGATGAGGGGAAGTACCATTGAGCTTCGCGTGTGGAGCCCGTCGCACCAACTCCGCCCACCGACGACGGACTACTGCCCCAGGCACTCGGCCAGTTGAGCAACGGTGGCCGTTCCGGTCGTGCCGAGCTGGTGGATGACAACCGACGCTCCAGCCATGGCCAATTCCATGGCTTCCGTCAGATCGGCCCCGCCCGCCAAGGCGGCCGCCAGATTCGCCATGGTCGCATCGCCCGCTCCGACGATATCAATCGGACCATGAATCGGATATGCCGGGACGTGCCTGGCGGACTGACCCGGCGCCGCACCCA
>JAGFJK010000485.1 GCA_024102795.1 Pirellulaceae bacterium | reverse complement strand
AGGGCCACACCAGCCAAGCCAGGCCGGCGCCGACCAGGAGGGCCGACAACCAGTAGCGCGTGGGCAGCCAATTCACGACGGGCGCCACACCGAGCACCGCCAGGAACCAGGACTGTGCCGGATGCAGGCTGAGCGTGGCCACGGCGGGCAGCAGCAGCACCTTGAGCGCCGGCAGTCCCAGCATGCCCCACAACGCCGCGACAATGAACGACCACGCCCGGTCCTGAGGTCGCTTGGCGCCCAGCACCGCCATGCCCGGACACAAGGCGGCCGTGGCTGCCAGGAAGCGCCAGGCAGTGAGTTCGCCCGCGGACCAGTCCCGGCCGACGGTCACCGCCGCCAGTTCCACCGCGGCGACCGTCCAGGCCGCCAGCAGCGTCCAGGCCCAGGGCGCCACGAGCGTCGTGCCGCGCAGCGGGCGCAGCAGCGCCAGCAGCAGCAGGCTGATCGTCAACGCCAGACTACCGCACACCAGACCCCGCGCCGTTTCGCTCATCAACCTGGATCGCCTGACGTTGCCCTGGTAAGGAAGGCCTACCGTTCGTCGCCGGAGCGGCTGGCCACTTCCGGCAAAGGCAGGCCCTAGAGCCTACACCATGAGCGCCGGCCGGCAAGGTGAGGTGGGCGAGGTGGGGTGGGGTGGGTTCGCCCCGGTCGTGGCGACTTTGCCCGCGGGTGAATTTTTCCGCCGCTGTTTGCCTTGGGCCACTTCGGGAGGCATGTTTCTCGAGGCCGGCAGGATACCCGCCACGAATCCGGTATCGCGTGGCGCATGCGGATCAGGTTTCCGCGCTTGCCAGGTTTCAACCTGCCGGCCCTTATTTTTGCCAGAAATCCGGCGAGAGCGACAAAATCTGTTCCTGACCTACCGTCGCGCGTGCCGATACAACTAGTACCACAAACCGGGAGGGGCGGGAGGGCCGAGAGGCCGTCCCGTTTCAGGATAGAGGTCATGGCATGACGACGGAGCGACGTGCCATGACCTTTTTTTGCGCGCGGTGGGGAAACAGCGCGGGCTGACGCACCTTGCTCGCTGGGCGAGCGGCGGGCGTCAGCCCGCTGTTTCTTTGCCGCCGCGTCACACGTGAATTCTCATCCGGTCCGACGGTCCCCACCAGATTCGGAGAAACAGGGGGCTGACGCCCCCCGCTCGCCGTCCATCGTGGAGAAACAGGGGGCTGACGCCCCCCGCTCGCCGTCCGCCGGGGTGCCGTCCGTGAGCGTCATGGTTCCCAAGTGACCACGAGCTGACACCGCCCGCCCGCCTTGGGTGACAACAGTCTGACAGTGCCCGGCAACTCGGGTCGCGGCGCTGCTAGGCGTCACCAGTCAGGCCACTCCACAATGAAGCACGTGACGTGTTTCTGGTTCCCTTCAGTCCTTTGGCACATGGAGTGGTAGAAATGAAGAACGGGAATCTCGACGGCGGTTTGCGAAGCGGTGGGCAGGTCGGTTTGAGCGGGCGGGCAGTCAGACCGAACCAGGACAGTGGCGGCGAGCGGTCGGGGAGGACGCGGGGGCCGATTGGACGGCCCGCGCGCTTCCGGATCCGGCATCTGCTGCTGGCCCTGGCGCTGGCCCTGTCGGCGCTGGCCTGGCACGTGGTCGGCGTGACGGCTCAGGAGGCTGAGCCGGCGGCCAAGCCGGCGGTGGTCAAAACGGAGCGGGCCAAACCGCGGGGCCGGTTGCCCGCCTACTACGCCCGCGTGGTCAGCGCCACGCAGCGGGAGAAGATCTACGACATCCAGGCGAAGTTCGACGAGCAGCTCAAGATGCTCGAAGAGCAACTGGCGGCCCTGGTCAGCCAGCGCGACAGCGAAGTCGAAGCGGTGTTGACGGCCGAACAGAAGCAGCAGATTGCGGCGTTCGAGGCCGAGGCGAAGGCTCGCCGCGGAGCGAGCAACGCGCCGGCCGAGGAGCCGCCGGCGGCGGACGCGACCAAGACGTCGTCCACGCCGTAGCCGCCTTGCGAGCGGGGCACATGGAGGTGCCCCCAGCTCGGCCACCCAGCTCGGCTGCTCAACTGGTCAGCCGCACGTGCTCGATGCCATGCGCCACGAGCCACTCCAGCCAGGCTTCCTGTTCCTCGGACAACTCAAACTCGGCCTTCGCCGCGGCGTCCAGCGGCGAGACGACTGAGACGACGAACTCGTCCAGCCACCGGCGAGCGTCCTCCTGGCGAATCCAGTATTCACCGGGACCCAGGGCCGGTACGCCGGGCTCGCCGGCCGGCGTCATGAAATACACGACCTGGGTTTTGAAACGATCGGACATCGCCAGCGGTGCCACCTCGGGGCGATTGACGGCGTGTACTTGCACCATGCGACCTTCACTTCCAGCCGGGTTCCAGTTCGCTCACCTGCAACTCTTCGACCTGCCGCAGTTCGTCGGCCAGCCGTTGAAAGTCCCGTTCCACTCGCCACAGCGCGTCGCAGTGGCCGTGGACCCGGGTCGCGGCCTGCGTGACGTCGTCGGCCAGCGGTTCCAGGATCCCGCCCCGCACCACTTCATCGGCGACCTGCATCACCTTACCCCGCAGGCCGGCCGCGAGCCACCACAGCAGCGCGCCGCGCAGCAGAAACGCGGCGACCAGGATCCAGATCAGGCTGTGAACCAGGTAGTCGGTGCCCAGCAGGGGTTTGGCCTGCACCAGGTTTTCGTAGAAGAAGTTCATCCCCAGCTTGACGATCACGCCCACGGGCACGACCAGGAACAACAGTTCGAACAGCCAGTGGCAGGCCGGGCCCGCCCGCCACGCCACGCGTTGCCGAGCGGCCACGTCCAGGGCGTCGTCCACGCGAAGCTGCACCTGCCCCGCCAAGTCGGCCAGCGTCTGTTCGCAGAAGCGTTCCCGGCCGCTGCCGGAACGAATGTCGACCAGTTCGTCCAAGCCCGCATCCTCGGCATACGCCAGCAGCACGCTGCGGGCCTGCGCGACGTCGGCCACGGTGATGCCCAGATGTTGCGAGTTCGACAGAACCCGCGCGGCACGGGCTTCGTTCCACTTGTCGCGGACCGCCGACAGCGCGGCCAGGCTGCTGGTCACCGCCAGCTCGGTCGCGCTGCGCGAACGGGCCACCAGCGCCCAGCGGGTCCAGGAGCCCAGGGCGTTGACCAGCCGCAGGAATCCCGCGAATGGCCCGCCGCTCCATTTCTGCAGCAACTGCTCCAGCAGCTTGGTCCGCCACGTGTAGCGGTTGGACTGCAGCGTATCGTGCAACCCCCGGCGGATCTTCTCCCGCAACTGGTCCTGCTGCGAGCTGACTTCCCGCTCCAGCCGTCCCAGCGGCTGCTGGGCCTCGTCCAGCAACGCGTGCAGTTGCCCGAAAGTCCACTGGCAGAGATGGAACGCATTGGAACGCTTGATCCGATGGCGGGCCCGGTTGGCCAGTTGCACCTGCAGCAGGTGGGCCAGCCCGGCGAAGGCCGGCTCGACCGGCCGGCCGTTCAGCCGGGCCTCGAGCGCTTCCTGGGCATCCAGCAGATAGATCTCGCGGACCTGAAAGCCGCGCGCGGCCAGAAAACTGGACCAGTCCGAGCGGATGTCTTCGTCGCGCGTGGCTTGCGACTGGACGAACACCAGTTTGCGGCCGGGAGCATGCCGCAGCAGTTCGGAGATCACCGCCTCGGTCTTGTACTTCTGCTGCGACCCGACCACCACGATCACGTCGCAGTGCGGCAGCACGGCCCGCAAGACATCCCGGTTGCGGTTGGCGGTGGCTTCGCCCGCCGTGGGCTGCGTGTCGGGGTCCGGGCAGTCCACCAGGATCATGTTTTCCAGCAACGCCAGCTTGCGGCGGTGGACTTCCACGGGGAAGTCGCCCAACCCCAGCACGGACAGGTCCACCGTCTCGTTGCACAACACCTCGGGGCGCAGCGTGGTGGGCCGCTGCACCTTGCCGGCCTGGCAAACCTGCTCGCCGGCCAGCGCATTGATCAACGTGCTCTTGCCCGTTCCGGTGCCGCCCACGAAGCCGACCACCAGCACCGAATCCAGCCGCAGGCGGACCTGCTTGAGTTGCGGCTCGACGCGCTCCAGCAGCGCGGCCGAGCGGGCGAAGGCGGGCCACCGCGGCGCGGCGTCCACCCATTGCCGCAGGCGCCGCAGGATCTCGTCGAAGTCGGCCAACTGCCGGTGCTGGTCCCACTCGCCTTCCAAAGGCTCCGCCGGTCCGCGGGCGGTCAAACCGGGTTGGGTCGGCGAATCATTCATGGGCCGGGCTACCTACAGGGGACAGTGCGTGATCATCTCGCCGCGCAACTCGCCGGCGGCCCGTTCCGCCGCCCGCAGTCGCGGGCTGCTGGCCACGTTGGCCAGCAGGTCGAGCCGGTCGAGGACCGGGCCGGTCATTTCGTTGTGGACCAGCGCGATCAACCGTTCCGCTCGCAGTTGGTAGAAGTCGCGGAAGATGCCCCGCAGCAACTCGGTCAGCGACCACTGGCCGGCCGCTTCCGCTCCGATGTTGGTGCCCAGCGCGGCCGCCACGTCGATGCCGACCGTGGCGATCGTGTGCGTGGCAGCGTGCGCGGCGGCCTGCGTGGCCGCGGTCTGGGCCGAGGCGGCCACGATCTCCGCGCCCGGAATGCAGGCCAGGCTGACCGTCAGCGCCGGGCGAACCACCGCGCCCGCCAGCAGGCTGCCCGTGACCAGCTTGAGCGCCCGGGGATTGTTCCTGGAAAACTCCTCCAGCGTGCCGTCCACGTGCTCGCGAAAATCGCGGCTCACCAGCGGCAGTTCGTCATAGGCCCGCTTCAACGAATGAAACAGCTCCTCCAGTTCCGAACCTCGCAAGACCTGCGCGGCGGCCGCCTGGATGATCTCGTTGCCACACTTGCGGAGCAGCCGCAGCTTGTCGACCATCTCCTGCACGGCCCGGTGGTAGCTCTCCCACTCGGCCGCCCGGAACCGGTCTTCCAGTTCCGACTCGCTGGCGCGGAACGGCGCCGTCACCACCTTGCCCACCTGGTTGTAAAACCCGTGTACCCAGATGTCGAAGGTGGTCCGGTGCGGTTTCAGCCACTGCCAGACCGGTTGCCAGATAATGTGTCCCGGCACCCGCGGCAACTCGATCTTCCGCACGCACACGTCGCGGACCAGGATGTCGCGGGCCGCCGCGAAGCGGTCCGCTTGCGTGCCCACGTCGCGCAGGAACCGAGGCAAACCCTGCTCGTCGTCCAGGATGGCCCGCAGGCTGCCCCGGCAACTGCGCATCTTGATTTCGGTGAACTTCAGGTCCGAGAGATCGCGGCGAAGATCCGTCGCCGTCGGCTCCAGCGAATAAAACGGCAACCGCAGCCCGGCGGCCGCCTCGCGGTCGCGGGGCGCGGCATAGACGTAGTGCGGTTGAGCGCCCGTCATCTGGCGAAACGTTGCCAGCCAGCCCAGGCACAGCTCGCGGTCGTCCGGCCAGTCGACGAAGTTAAAGACCACGATCAGCGTCTTGTCCGCATCCCCGGCGTGCCGGAAGAAGCGGACCACGGCGTCGTCGTTGTACTTCTGTTCGGTCAGCGCGCAGACCAGCACGTCGGCCGCGCTCCGCACCAGCTCCGCTCGCCGCCAGTTCTCCGGCAACGCTCCGTCGATGTCCGGCGTGTCAATCAGGACCAGCCGAGCGGACTGGTGCCCGTGCCGGTCCTCGGTCAGAAACAGCAGATCCTCGGCGGCCTCCCGCGTCGCATCCTCATCCGTCTGCCAGGGACGCACCTCGAAGCGCGGGAACAACTGCTGGACTTCGTGCGGTTCAAACTGGTCCCGTGGCACGACGCACACCGGGTGCTTGGTCTTGGTGGCGAACCGCTCCGTGCGACTCACCTCGGCCACCGCCAACTGGTTGAAGATGGTGCTCTTGCCGGTGTTCGTGCCGCCAGCCACGGCGACGATGATCACCGGATGCTCGCGAGCCACCTGGGGCAGCAGGTGCTGGAACAAGGCCCCGTGCCACGGCTGCTCGCCGGGCGGCGCGACTTGCAGATCCTCGCACAACGGTTCCAGCTCGCGCACCGCGTCCGCCAGGAGGGTGATATTCTCCACCCAGTGCTGATAATCACCTTCCGCCATGTTGGTTCCGCGGCGAGCTTCGACAACGCCTCCGGCCGCCCAGCTTCGGCGCCAGGCCCGGACTCGTATCCGAGTGTCTCTCTCCTTCGAAGCGTAGTCGGAAGGCGGTGATCAGGCAACCTCGGCTGGTCGCGGGCAGCGTCGGCGGTCGGCGGCGCTGCCGTCTGGCAGGGTAGCCGGCCAGCGGCGTTGCCGTCTGGCGGCGGACAAGCGCCGCTGGGGCATCGAGCCGCTCAGAACTTCCAATCGGTGATCTTGTCCACGTCGAACCAGCCGATCAAACGCCGCTCCAGCGAGTCGCCGTCCAGTTTCTTCTCCTTGCCCGTGAACAGGCGGGTGTTTTCCTTGGACCACCAGCCCTTGTCCCAGTTCTCGGCCTGCGTGTCGGAACCACCCAGATTCTGCCCGCCGTCGTAGGTTTTCCACTTCCAGTCGCCGTTCCCCATTTCGGCGATTTCAGCGATCAGGCCCGTATGGGCGCTCGACGCCGTGATCGGGGTCTCGTAACCCTTGGCCTCGACCGTCTTGCCGCCATCGATAATGTAGAAATCGCCCGGCTTGGGCTTGCGCGAACCATCGGCCTTGTACGCGACCCAGGCGGGATGCAGGGTCCCCTTGTTGTCGGTCACCGCTCCCAGGTATTCATACAGCGTCAATCCGGTGGCCGCCTTGAGGCTCTGCGACGAGCGGTAACCGGAGGCATTCAGCACGGCCCGCGCGAACAGTCCACAGGTGGTGCCCGGCGGATGCGTCGTGCTCTCGGCCACATTCCAGCCGAATCGCCCTCCCAGGCTGTAGAAGATCGTCTGCTTGTCGCTACTGGGCGCCAGCAGCAGGTGCTCCTTGGCGATCTTCAAAATCCGTTGCCGGCGATCCGACAGCAGATAGTCGGTGTAGAAAGGTTGCCGTTCCATCTGCATCCGCAGCCGCAGGGCTTCCTCCTTGCGACCCTTGTAGCTCATCAGGTCCAGCTTCTTCAGCACGAACTTGCGGGACAGGTCGTGGTCGACGCCCGTGATGCCCGTGAAACGGGATTCGGGGATCGTCGTGAACTGGGCAACGTACAGCACATAAGCCGCCCTGCTCTTCCCCTTGCCGCGGACGTCCAGTTCCAGAAACCAGAGGAAAAGCTGCTTCGGGTCGAGTTTCTCGACCGCCGCAAGGGCCTCGCCCGTGCCGAGCGATTCGAGCAGTTCGGCGGCCTGGACAAACTGTTTCTGCTTGATGCGGGACTCGATTTCCTGAACTTGATCAGCCATGGGACTCCCTCTGGTAAGATACGGGCGGAAACCTGCCCGGCCCGCGCTGCCGGGCACGGCTAACCTCTCATGCCCCGACCGGTCCGAAACGTTACAGGAAAATGTCCTCGACCAATGTGTACTGAGTCCCCCGGATTGTCCGCGGCGGCCCGGCGGGGATATCCCGCGGGGCTCGTCGTGTTACTCCGCCGTCCGTAAGGGCCGGTCGGGACCCACAAGTGCTTGACGCCAAAGGGTTAAGGTCGATAATCCAACTTTGGGGGCGGCGGATCCCCCGCTGTTCCGACGCCATAGCCCGGCGCAAGTCGCGATCAAAGATCAGGTCGTTGCGGTGTTCAATCCGTTCGATCTGCAACAAACTTCGCGGAATCCGGCCGGACGTAACGTCACGGCTCCACGCCCGACGGCAGCCGCGATTCTGAGGACTGACGAGAATGTTGAAACTGATCCATGCTGAAACACTTCCGGGTTACCGGCTGAGCCTCCGTTATGCCGACGGCGTTGCGGGCGAGGTTGACCTCTCGCATCTGGTAGGCAAAGGGGTATTCCGGCTATGGAACGACCCGGAAGCATTTCGACAGGTATCCATCGGAACTGCGGGCGAGGTTCGCTGGAGCAACGAAGTCGATCTCTGTGGTGACGCGTTGTACCTGGAGATCACGGGGAAGCAACCCAAAGAGGTATTTTCGGGTCTCCGGAAAAACACGACTCATTTCTGAGAGCAGTCGATTTTACGGCATCGTCATAGAGATGTTCCATAACGACCACTAGCCGCCGCACTTCCACGCGGAGCATGGTGGTGACCAGATGAGCGGGTGATGGCAAGCGATCGGTTGGAGCTGCTGGACCAGATCCAGCGCCGCGTCCTGTGGCTGGCCACGCAGCAGGTACACCACGCCAACTGCGTGCGGCCCAAAACGGTGCCGATGAAGGTGGGCGGCCACCAGGCTTCCTGTGCTTCGATCGTCACCATCATGACGACGCTGTATTTCTCCTTCCTCCGGGCGGGCGACCTGCTGTCGGTCAAGCCGCACGGCTCGCCCGTCTTCCACGCGCTGGAGTATCTGCTGGGCAACCTGGACGCCGGCTACCTGGAGCGGCTCCGCGAACTGGGCGGTCTGCAAGCCTACCCCAGCCGGACCAAGGACCCGGACCAGGTGGACTTTTCCACCGGTTCGGTCGGCCTGGGTGCGGTCGCTCCGAACTTCGCCGCTCTGGTTCATACCTACCTGCGGACGCACCAGTTTGACCCGGCCAGCGCCGGGCGCCGGTTCGTGAGCCTGGTGGGAGACGCCGAGCTGGACGAGGGCTCGGTCTGGGAAGCAATTGCCGAGCCGACGATGGCGGGCCTGCGCGACGTGGTCTGGATTGTCGACCTGAATCGCCAGAGCCTGGACCGCGTGATCCCGGGGATTCGGGTCCGCTGTTGGCGCGAGATGTTCGCGGCCAACGGCTGGGAAGTGATCGACGCCAAGTACGGCCGCCTGCTGAGGGCCGCTTTTGACGAACCGGATGGCGAGCTGCTGCGGATCTGCGTGGACGAATTGTCGAACGAGGCGTACCAGCGGCTGCTCAGGTCGCCGCCGGACCAGTTGCGCGAGTGGCTGCCGCGGAAGAGCCGCTATCCGAACGAGCTGCGGCGGCTGCTCGACCGCTGGGACGACAACCAACTGCACGAGCTGTTCTGGAACCTGGGCGGGCACGACATCCCGACGCTGGAAGCGGCGCTGGCCAAGACCAGCCGCGCGGCCGGCCCCAGCGTGATCTTTGCCTACACGCTCAAGGGCTGGAAGCTGCCGTCCGTGGGCCATCCGCAGAACCACTCGGTGCTGCTGACCGGCGAGCAGATGGACGCCTTGCGGCGCGAGCTGGCGGTGCCGGACGACAATCCG
>JAGFJK010000175.1 GCA_024102795.1 Pirellulaceae bacterium | reverse complement strand
GACGAGGAAGACGAGGACGAGGAAGCCGAGGAGTTGGAGGACGAGGACGATCAGCCGGCGGCGGCCGACGCGGTCGCGCCGACCCTGGCCAGCGCGCCGGCCAGCGGATCGTCCGAGCAGTCCGGGCCGGCCAAACGCTCCCGCGCCGCCCAGCCGCTGAAGGTTCGCAAACCGGAAAAGTCGAGCGCTCGCGACGAGGTGATCGAATCGCTGGACGCGGCCAGCCAGCCGGAAGATGCCGGCAGCTACCAGTTGCCGGGTTTGGACCTGCTGATCGGCAGCGACGAAATCTGCTACGACGCGCAGGCCAAGGAAGTCCGCCGCAAGGCCAAGATTCTGGAGAAGACGTTCGCCGATTTTGGCTTCCGCGTGAAGGTGGTCGAAATCGAGACCGGCCCGGTCATCGCCCAATACGAAGTCCAACTGGAAGCCGGCCTGCGGTTGTCGAAGATCACCGGCCTGGCCGACGACCTGGCGATCGCCCTGCGCGTCCCCAGCGTGCGGATCGTGGCGCCCATTCCGGGCAAGAACACGGTCGGCATCGAAGTCCCCAACGAGACGCGACAGGTGGTCCGGCTGCGGGAAGTGATTGAGGAGTCGGAGGGCCGCACCAAGAAGATGCGGATCCCCTTGTTTCTGGGCAAAGACGTGTCGGGCAATCCGCTGGTCGTCGACTTGTCGACCTTGCCCCACCTGCTGATCGCCGGCCGCACCGGGACGGGAAAGAGCGTCTGTTTGAACGCCATCATCAACTCGATCCTGATGACCCGCCGGCCGGACGAAGTACGGCTGCTGATGATCGATCCGAAGATGGTCGAACTGAGCGGCTACGCCCGGCTGCCGCACCTGATGCACCCAGTGGTCACCGATATGCGCAAGGCCGAGGCGATTCTGGCCTGGGCCGTGGAAAAAATGGAGGAACGCTACGCCCTGTTGGCTCGTGCCGGCGTGCGGCATATCAGCAGCTACAACCAGTTGAGCGAAGAGGAACTGTTCAACCGGCTGACTCCGGAGGATGACGAGCAGAAGCAGGCGATCCCCTTGCACCTGCCGTTCATCGTGATCGTGGCCGACGAAATGGCCGACCTGATGATGACCGCCGGCAAGGAGGTGGAACAACATATCATCCGGCTGGCGCAGAAGAGCCGGGCGGTCGGCATCCACCTGATCCTGGCCACCCAGAAACCCACGGTGGACGTGATCACGGGCCTGATCAAATCGAACCTGCCGGCCCGGATCGCCTTCCAGGTGGCCAGCCGCACCGACAGCCGGGTGGTGCTGGACGAGATGGGAGCGGACAAGCTGCTGGGCAACGGCGACATGCTGTTTCTCTGGCCCGGAACCAGCACGCTGCTCCGCGGGCAGGGCACGTACCTGAGCGACGAGGAGATCAATGCCATCACGGAGGCGGTCGGCACGGGCGAACAGAATTTCGTCAACGAGCTGGTGAATATCAAGGTGCAGGACGCCGAGGAGACCGGGCCCGGCGAGCTGCGGAAACGGGACGAGCTGTACGAGGCGGCGATCGACGTCGTGGTGCGGGAAGGTCGCGGCAGCGTCTCGCTGCTGCAACGTGCCCTGGGGATCGGGTACGGCCGCGCGGCCCGGCTGATCGACTTCATGGCCGAGGACAAGATCGTGGGCGAATACAACGGCTCACAGGCTCGCGAAGTCCTGCTCACGATCGCCGATTGGGAAGCCATGCAGGGACAGGCCCACGAACCGGCAGCCGCCCCGGCGCCCAGCCCCGAACCTGCCACGGCCCGCCGCCGTTCGAACAAGGTGTTGCCCGAAGTGGACTCATCCGATGAGCGACCGGCCGCGTCCAAGACCGCCGCCGATGCCTCTCCCGCTCGAAGCACCCGCCGAGCGTCGCTGCGGGACGAAGAATACGAGGACGAGGACGCTGACCAGTTGGAGGATGAGGAGTACGAAGACGAAGCGGAGGACGAAGCGGAGGAGATGGACGACGACGAGTACGATGAGGAAGCCTCCGACGAGTACGAGGACGAAGAAGACGAAGAGTATGAGGAGGAAGAAGAGGAGGACGAGGAGGACGAGGAGTACGACAGCGACGAGGACGCCGAGGAGCTTGACGAGGAGGAGGAGGACGATGAGGAGGACGACGCGGCGGCCCGCTACAAGGGAGCCGAAAGCGCCTGAGGGATGTTAGCCCCTCTTCAAATCCCGCCGGCTTGCCCGGCGGATCGTTCGGCTTTTGGCTACAGCCAGAAACAGCGGGCTGACGCCCGCCGCTCGCCTGGGGCTTGCCCGGCGGATCGTTAGGCTTTTGGCTACAGCCAGAAACAGCGGGCTGACGCCCACCGCTCGCCTGGGGCTTGCCCGGCGGATCGTTCGGCTTTTGGCTACAGCCAGAAACAGCGGGCTGACGCCCGCCGCTCGCCTGGGGCTTGTCCGGCGGATCGTTCGGCTCTTAGCTATATCCCACGCCGGGCGCTCCCCCCTCTTCGAATCCCGCCGGCTTGCCCGTACTCGTTAATGATTTCGAGGAATGGGCCCGCCCGAACCGTCACGACCAAGTTGACATCCACCCCGTCCGATCGTAAGTTTAAACACTGGTCGAAACCGGATGAGGTATGCCGGATGGCTCGAACGACTGCGGAAACTGGAACGTTTGCGACGAACCGCCTGGCGGCAGCCGGCGCGGGCGTGGCGATCGTAGTGATTATTCTCCAGGAGCATCCGCGGGCCTGAGGCAGCCGTCAGCTTGAAATGACTGAAACGCCCTGAGGCCCGCGATGGACCCCAGGGCTTTTTTTTTGACTGCGTGGCCCGGTGACCCCGAATTGTTCACCCCCGACTAATTTGGCAAGGCACTTCCGATGCGAGCGATCCAGATCTACGACACGACCTTGCGCGACGGCACTCAGGGCGAGGGCGTCAGCCTTTCGCTGCAGGACAAGTTGCAGATTACGCAGCGTCTGGCGGAACTGGGTGTGGACTATGTCGAGGGGGGCTATCCGCTGTCGAATGAGAAGGACGCGGAGTACTTCCAGAAGGTCCGCCGGCTGGAGTTGGGTGGCACCCGAGTCTGTGCCTTCGGAATGACTCGCCGCAAGGGGGTAACCGCGGCCGGCGACCCTGGTATGCAGGCGCTGCTGCGGGCGGAAGCGCCAGTCTGCACGGTGGTGGGCAAGACCTGGGATTTTCACGTGACCGAGGTGCTGCGCGTCTCGCTGGCGGAGAACCTGGAGATGATCCGCGACAGCGTGGGGTATTTGCGCGAGGCCGGGCGCGAAGTGATCTATGACGCGGAGCATTTTTTCGACGGCTGGAAGCGGAATCCAGAATATGCGGCTCAGACGTTACGGGCGGCGGCCGAGGCGGGAGCCGCGCTGGTAGTCCTGTGCGATACCAACGGCGGCAGTCTGCCGGAGGAGATCGCCGAGCGGACGCGAGCCGCGGAGGAGTGTCTGCGGACGCTGGGCGTCCCGGTGGGGATCCACTGCCACAACGACTGCGATCTGGCGGTGGCCAACACGCTGGCCGCCGTCGACGCGGGTGCGGTGCAGGTCCAAGGGACGATCAATGGAGTGGGCGAGCGGTGCGGGAACGCCGACTTGATCTCGGTCATCGCCAACCTGGGCCTGAAGAAGACCGGCTACCGGGTCCTCGGCGGCGGCTCACTGGCCCACCTGACCGAGCTAAGTCGCTACGTGTACGAAACGGCGAACATGAATTTTCGTACCAACCAGCCCTTTGTCGGTCAGAGTGCTTTCGCGCACAAGGGCGGGATGCACGTGCACGCGATCGCCCGCGCGACGTCCAGCTACGAGCATCTGGACCCGCAACTGGTGGGCAACGAACGGCGGATTCTGGTCAGCGAACTGTCCGGGCGGTCGAACATCGTGGCCATGACGACCAAGCACCACATCGAGCACGATCGGCAACTGATGGACACGATCCTGGCGCGGGTCGTGGCGCTGGAGAACGAGGGGTACCAGTTCGAGGCGGCGGAGGCCTCGTTCGATCTGCTGGTCAAGCGGTGCGCCGGGACCTATGTGCCCCATTTCGAGCGGATCAAGTACCATGTGGAGGTTGGGACGGACCAGGACGACCGGATCGTGACCGAAGCCACGGTCAAATTGCGGGTGGCCGGCGCGCTGCGGCACGAGGTGGCCGAAGGGGACGGTCCGGTGAATGCCCTGGACGCCGCCTTGCGAAAAGCGCTTAATGGCACCTTCCCCAGCCTGCGCGACATGCGGCTGGTGGACTACCGCGTGCGGGCGATCAACTCCGAGGCGGGTACGGCGGCCAGAATCAGGGTGGTGATCGAAAGCGCCGACGCTCACGACGTGTGGGGGACGGTCGGCGTCAGCGAAAACATCATCGAAGCCAGTTGGAAGGCCCTGGTCGATGCCGTCGAGTACAAGCTGTTCAAGGACGAGGTCCGGCCAGCGCCGGCCCAGCCCGCGTTGCAACGCTCGCATTGAAACCGGTCCCCGATCCCAACCGCTTCCCTCGCCGGCACCTGCCAGGAATCCGTGCCATGTCCGCGACATTTTCGGCCGAAACGCTGCCGAACCGTTTTGATTTCGCCGCCGCCCAGCCACGGCTGATCGCCTTCTGGCAGCAGGGCGGCTACTGTCATGCCGAACCGGATCCGGCGCGCCAGCCGTTCTGTATCGTCATCCCGCCGCCCAACGTGACCGGGGCCCTGCACCTGGGCCACGCCTTGAATAACACCCTGCAGGATGTGCTGATCCGCATGAAGCGGATGCAGGGCTTCGCCACGCTCTGGATGCCCGGCACGGACCATGCCGGCATCGCCACGCAGGCGGTGGTCGAGAAGCGGCTCAAGCAGGAAGAAAACAAGACTCGCCACGAACTGGGACGCGAGGCGCTGGTGGAGCGGATCTGGCAGTGGAAGGCCCAGTATGAAGCTCGGATCATCACGCAGCTCAAGCAGATGGGGTGCAGTTGCGATTGGCAGCGGACCCGCTTCACGCTGGACGACATGTGTGCTCGCGCCGTGCGAGCCACGTTCTTCGACTTGTTCCGCAAGCAGTGGATCTACCGCGGAAAACGCCTCGTGAACTGGGACACGTTCCTGCAGACGGCCGTCAGCGACGACGAGGTGTTCCAGGAAACGGTGCCGGGCAGTTTCTGGCACTTCCGTTACCCGGTCATCGATCCGCGGCCCGGGGAACCCCGCTTCGTGACCATCGCTACGACGCGGCCCGAAACCATGTTGGGCGACACGGCCGTGGCGGTCCACCCGGACCCGGCCGCCGCGCTGGCCGAGACGGAAACGCAACTGGGCGAAAAGCTGGCGGCGGCCGCCGCCAAGGAGCAAGCCGCCATCCAGCAGCAACTGGACGAAGTCCGCCGCCGTCGCGAGGAACTGCTGCCGCACCTGGAACTGCTCAGCCGGATGGCTCGCCAGGGCCGCCAACTGCGGCTGCCACTGCTGGACCGCCCGATTCCGCTGGTCGTGGACCCCTGGGCCAAGCCCGAACTGGGCAGCGGCTGCGTCAAGATCACGCCCGCCCACGACCCGAACGACTACGAAGTCGGCCAGCGGTGCGGGCTGCCGATGATCAACATCCTGCGGCCCGACGGCACGCTGAACGAGCAGGCGGGACCGTACCAGGGCCTGACGATCCCGGCCGCGCGCCGCCGAGTGGTCGAGGAGCTGGAACGCCTGGAACTGGTCGAGAAGGTGGAGCAGCGCGACATTGAGCTGCCCCACTCGGATCGTAGCAAGACGCCGATCGAACCGTACCTGGCCGATCAGTGGTTTGTGCGGATGGACCAGTTGGCCCAGTCGGCTATCGACGCGGTGGAGCAGCAACGGGTCCGCATCGTGCCGTCGCGCTACGCCAAGGGCTACGTCGACTGGCTGGCCGAAAAGCGGGACTGGCCGGTCAGCCGGCAGTTGTGGTGGGGCCACCAGATTCCGGTCTGGTCGCGGGCTTGCGACGATCCGGACGAACTGCAAAGTCTGGTCGAGCAGGTTGCCCGCGACCCGGCGACACTGGACGGCCGCGCCGCCTGGCAGATCGAAGCGGCCCAGTCGCCCGCCGGGGCGACGGCCGACTCTTCCGGCACCCGCGCCGGCGGCACGCTGCACGTCTGCCTGCTGCCGGAGGACGCCGAGCTGGAACGCCGCTTCGAATCGTTTGGCCTGGTTCGCGAACCCGACGTGCTCGACACCTGGTTCAGCTCGGCGCTCTGGCCTCACTCCACGCTCGGCTGGCCCGAACGCACTCCGGAACTGGAATACTTCTATCCCACCAGCACGCTGATCACCAGCCGCGACATCATCACGCTGTGGGTCGCACGGATGGTGTTGGCGGGCCTGAACAACATGGGCGAGGTGCCATTCCGCGAGGTGTTCATTCACCCGAAGATCCTGGACGGCTACGGCGAAACAATGTCCAAGAGCAAGGGCAACGGCGTCGACCCGCTGGACGTGATCGACAAGTTCGGAGCCGACGCGCTGCGCTACGGGCTGGCGTATTTGACCACGCAGACGCAGGACGTGCGGATGCCGGTGCAGTTCGAATGCCCGCATTGTGCCGCGCCGATCGAGCAGACCCGCAAGAACCGGGAACTGCCCCGGCTGGCCTGTCCCAAGTGCCGCGGCGAGTTCTCCACGCAATGGGCCCGGTCGGACGAGGACCGGGCACTGCCGCGGGGCGCGGTGATCAGCGAACGCTTTGAGGTGGCCCGCAACTTCTGCAACAAGCTGTGGAACGCCTCGCGGTTCACCCTGCTGAACCTGGAGGGCTTCGCGCCGGCGGTCGTGCCGGAAGCGGAGCTGGCGTTTGAAGATCATTGGATCCTGAGCCGGCTGGCGACGGTCACCCGCGAGGTGACCGAATCGCTGGAACAGTACCTTTATGCCGAGGCGGCCCGCGCGCTGTACGACTTCGCCTGGGACGAGTTCTGCAGTTTCTATGTCGAGATGCTCAAGGAGCGGTTCCAGGACCCGGCCCGCCGCGCCGTCGCCCAGCGCGTCGTCGCTCACACGCTCGACACGCTCCTGCGGCTGCTGCACCCGCTGATTCCGTTCTTGACCGAGGAGGTCTGGCAACTGCTGGGCAGGCTGGCGCCGCGGCGCGGGCTGAGCGACCCGCGGGCGGCGGCGGAAAGCGTGATGATCGCGGCCTGGCCGCGGCCGGACGAGTCGCGCCGCAACGCGGTAATCGAGGCCCAATTCCGCAAGTTCCAGGCCGCGCTAGGCGCCCTGCGCGAGATCCGCAGCGGGCAAAACATCCCGCCCCAGCAGGAGGTCCGGTTTTCGATCCGCTGCGATCGGGCGACAGTCGAACTGCTGGAGCCGGTCCGCGCTTACTTCGCGTCGATGGCCAAGGCTCAGCCCGTCGCTTGGGGGCCGGAGGTCGAGCCGCCGGCGACTCACGCCGCGGTGCGGGCGGCCGACATGGACGTGTACGTCGACCTGCACGGGCTGATCGACGTGCCGGCGGAAATCGCCCGCAACGAGAAACAGCGAGAGCGGTTGCAGACCCAGATCCGCGGCAAGGAGTCGAAGCTGGCAAACGCCAGTTTTGTCGAGCGGGCTCCGGCCGACGTGGTCGAAAAGGAAAGGGCGGGACTGGCCCAATTGCAACAGGAGCTGGCCGCTACCGAGCAGGCGCTGGCCAACCTGCGCAAACAGTTGTAGGGCGCGTGGACGCCTCGCGCTCGGCGAACAGGCGACGATCGACGCGAGGCTAGAAATTAGCGGCCATGTCCGCAGCCGCCTGCTGCGGCCACTGCACGCCCAATTCCCGCTCCAGGTCCGCGAACCATTCCCGGAATACGGCGGCATCGTCGTCCAGGGCCAGGAAGCTCAGATCCGGGCTCCGGTAGCCGTTCATGACGAACAACTGCTTCAGGGTTTCCTCGGCCGGGGTCTGTTCGAGCACCTGGACGACATAGACGAACGTGTTCGGCAGGTTGGTGGCGACGCCCACGCCGCCGATGGGCAGCGAAAACACCGTCTCCATGAATTCGGACGACACGAATTCCAGCCCAACGCCGTCCGCGCCGCTGACCGGGCTGATGGAAGGCCGCCCCGACCCCATCCGCGTCATCCAACTGAACGGATTGGGCTTCAGGACGCGAACCTGGTCGCGGCCGGCGAAGGTCTCCTCAAGCGGTTGAGTGCTCTTGCTGCCCTCGCTGGCCAACTTCTCGGCCGCCGCCCGCGCCAACTTCACCGCCTCGCGCTGCTTCCAGGCCTGCACCACTTCGTCCCGAATGTCCTCCAGCTTGGGCGTTTCCGCCGGCACGACCTTTGTCCGCCAGTACAGAAACTCGCCGTCGAATTCAAACGAACGAATCCGGCTGACTCGATACAATGGCCGGTCGCCGGCGAAAGCCAGTTGAGCGAACGAGAGAAACTGCCGGTTGACGAAATCAAACGAACGACCCAACTCGGTCTCCTGGATCTGCAGCGGATCCAACGGTTCGGTCTGACCGAATGTCAGACCGTGCTTTTTGGCCAGTGCCTCAAAGTCCAGCGGTACCGGGGCCGGCTGGTCCGGGTCACTCTCGGTGATCGACAGGTCCTTGGAAAACGCATCGATTTCGAACTGCGCATCCCGCAGGGCCTCGTTCAGTCGAGTCTGAGCGGCCGCGGCCGAACGCTGGCGAGCGATCTCGATTCGAATCTCTTCCCGCAGCTCATCGTCCAACGGGCGGTATTTCGTCTCCGCTGGCTTGTCGGCGTCGGCTGGCTTGTCGGCGTCGGCTGGCTTGTCGGCGTCGGCTGGCTTGTCGGCGTCGGCCGGCTTGTCGGCGTCGGCCGGCTTGTCGGCGTCGGCCGGCTTGTCGG
>JAGFJK010000440.1 GCA_024102795.1 Pirellulaceae bacterium | reverse complement strand
TTGGCCGGGCCGGCCACCAGCTCGTACTGCACGGGGTCGCCGTCCGGGTCAACGGCGCGCACCGTCAACTGCAGCGTCTGGCCGGCCGCCACCACCCGCGGCGCCAGCCGCGGCAAACGAGGCGGCTGGTTGCGCACCTGCAGCAGGCAGCTCCGCTCAACGCTCTGGCCGGCCGGATCGGTCACGCGCAACGTAATGAAATGCGGTCCTAGCTGCGACCAGCCGGGAACCCATCGCAACTGGCTTGCGGCCTGGTCGAAGTGCATCCCCGCGGGTCCGGCGACCATCGACCACGACAGACGCCGAGTGTCGCAGGCGTGCGCGCGAACCGGACAAACCCACGCCCGCCCCGGATGCAGATCGTCATCCGGCAGCGGCGCCAACATGGGCCGCTCGGCCGTCACGTGCACCGCGAACATCGTTTCGGCATAGTTCCCCGGACCACTGGTCGCTCGGACCGTGACGAAGTGGCAGCCCCACGTGTCCCAGGCCGGCGTCCACCGCAACTGGCCCGTTGTCGGATGCAGCGTCATGCCGCGCGGCGCGTCGATCAGGCGCAGCGCCGGCGCCCGTCCTTCGACATCCATCGCCCGCACCCGCAACTCCAGCAGCTCGCCCGGCCGCACGCGCTGGTCGGCGATCGGCTCGATCGCCGGTGGCGCGCCACCGCTGCTTTCACTGCTGGTTGTGCTGGCGCTGAACGGCATCCGCGCGAATCCGTCGTCCACGGGCAGCGACTCCACGTCCCCGGCCGGCGGCGCGGAAAACGATTCAGGCAACGGGCCGTCGTCGATCACCGTCAGTTCGAACGACTCGCTGTCCTTCGCCCCATGCGGGTCCTCCACTTCGACTTCCACCGGGTACGAGCCCAGCGCCATCGGCGTGCCGTCGATCATTCCGCTGCCGCTGTCGATCGACAGGAACGCCGGCGCGGTGGTCAGCCGGTACGTCAACGTCTGCCCTTCGGGATCCGTGGCGCTTACCGGGTACGAGAACGGCTGCCCAACGAAGACCGACTGGTCGTTGATCGGATCGATTGTTGGCGGATCGTTGGTCACCACCAGTTCGAACGACTCATCGTCCTTCGCCCCGTGCGGGTCCTCCACTTCCACTTCCACCGAGAACGTACCCGGCGCCATCGGCCTGCCGTCGATCACTCCACTGCCGCTGTCGATCGACAGGAACGCCGGCGCGCTGGTCAGCCGGTACGTCAACGTCTGCCCTTCGGGATCCGTGGCGCTCACCGGGTACGAGAACGGCTGGCCGACGGGAATCGACTGATCGTTGATCTCGTCGATCGTCGGCGGATCGTTGGTCACCTCGAGTTCGAACGACTCGCTGGTCTTCGCCCCGTGCGGGTCCTCCACTTCCACTTCCACCGGGAAGGTACCGGGCGCCATCGGCCTGCCGCTGATCATTCCGCTGCCGCTATCGATCGACAGGAACGCGGGCCCGCTGGTCAGCCGGTAGGTCAACGGCTCGCCTTCGGGGTCCGTCGCGCTCACCGGGTACATGAACGGCTGTTCGACGGGAACCGACTGGTTGTCGATCGGATCGATGATGGGAGGCAGGTTGTCCGCCATTTCGGACGTTGTTTCGCCTGCTGGTTCGTTCTGGACGAGCACCTCGAACGACGCGGTCTGCTGGTTGCCGTCGTCGTCGGTCACGCGCACGTCGAAACGGCGGCGACCCAGGTCCTGCAAGCGGGGCGTCCAGCGGAATTGGCCCCGCGAGTCGTGGATCATCGCGCCGTCGCTTTCGCCGACCAGTTCGTAGTACGTTTTGCCATTGGCACCCGGAGCGCGGACGTTCAAGACCACTTCGCGCAGCGGCGCGGTCACTTGCGGCGGAATCGGCTCAATCCGAATCGACCCGGGTTGGCTCGCGGCACGGGGCTTGTTGGACTTGTGCGACTTCTTCGAGCGGGGATTCTTCGGCATGGGACAGGCTCCTGCGGGAGTGGGTCAAGAGGCTTGACCCGTTTTGGCGATGAACTGCCGGGGCAAGGACGCGGGGCAAATTACGGAGGCACGACAACAGGACCAGGTTTGGGAGCTGCTTTCAGAGCTGCTCGTTGACTCCGGCTTCCGTTTGGACCACGCAGACCACGCGAAAGCCGTTGAACTGACCCGTTTCATTTGGGCGCTTAAAGCGGCGGTTGGCCGACCGGCACTCGACCTTTTCGTACGAATAGCCCCCGCCGCGGACGACGCGCTGGTCGCCTTCGACCGCGCCCAGCGGGTCCGTCACGTCGCCGGGAAAGTATTCGGCGAATCGATCCAGACACCACTCCTGCGCGTTGCCGTGCATGTCGTACAGGCCGAACGGATTAGGGGCGAAACTGCCCACCTCGAGCAGTTGCGGGTTGGATGGATAGCGGGTGTTCGGCGGCTTCCAGCGGGCATCGAAGTTGGCTTGTTCCGGCGCGAGATCGTCACCCGTCGAAAAGGCCGTGGTCGTGCCCGCTCGGCAGCAGTATTCCCATTCGGCCTCCGTCGGCAGGCGATAGCCGCGACCGGCCCGCTTTTCCGCCGGCAGAGCGCTCAGCCGCCGGCAGAACTCCACGGCTTGCTCCCAGGTCACATGGACCGCGGGCAGATTGCCGCGATCAACCTCGGGCGGCTGGTCGGCCGGCTGTTCCAGTTCCGGGATGAGCTCGTCGGGTTTCATCAGCAGGTTGAACTGCCGCTGGGTCACTTCATGCGAGCCGATGTAAAACGGTTTCGTCAGCGTCACCAGACGTTGCGGCCGTTCCAGGTCCCGGCTGCCTTCTTCGAACGGCGGCCCGCCCATCAGAAACGTCCCGGCCGGAATCGATGTCAGCGACATGCCGAGCGAATTGGTAAAGCGCTCGCGCGCTGGCGGTTCGAACGTACCGGGAGCCGCCGTCGAGGACCTCCGCCACGTCGCCGGCAGGAGACCGCCAAACTCTCCCGACAACCCGCTCCAAGGCAGCGCGGCAGTAAGTACCACCACCATTGCCACGCCGACCTGCCAGGCCGGTCGGCGCCAGATCGCGCGCCGCGGTATGCGAGCCGCGTCGGCCGCGATGGTCGTCGGAACGGTTCGAGCGGCCGCGGTTGCCACCGCCGGCTGCCGCGGCGCCGAGCTGGTCGCTTCGACAACGCCGCTCAACGAACGACCTTGGCCCAGCAATTCCAGGCACTGCTCCAGTTCCTCGCCCACTTCCGCCATCGAGGCTTGCCGGTCGCCGGGCGACTTGGCCAGCATGCGGCGAAACATCCGCTCGCACGGTTCGGACAATTCGGGCCGATAATCGCGCAGCGACGGGATCGGGCCTTCCACGTGCCAGCGAGCCTTGGCTTCGTCCGAATCGCCTTCGGCCGGCGACCGGCCCACCAGCAGGAAGAACAGCGTGCAGCCCAGGCCGTAGATGTCGGAGCGGTGATCGACTTCGTGGCTGCCAGCCGCTTGTTCGGGCGCCATGTAGCTGTAGGTGCCCAGCGGCGTGCCGCCGTGCGTGGAGCCGGGCAGCGCGGGCGAGCGGTCGTCGAGCGGCAAGAGGCGGGCCAGGCCGAGGTCCGAGATCTTCACGCGACCCTGACTATCGACCAGGATGTTGCTCGGCTTCACGTCGCGATGCACCACGCGGCTCTGGTGAGCGTACTCCAGCCCGGCAGCGGCCTGCCGCGCGTAGCCCAGCGCCAACCGGGCCGGCAAGGGACCGATCCGGTAAACCAGGCGCGCCAAGTCCGTCCCGTCGACATACTGCATCACCAGGTAGGGTGTGCCCGCCAGTTCCCCGGCGGCGTACGCCTGGACGATGTGCGGATGATCCAGCCGCGCCAGCGCCTTTGTTTCCCGTGCGAAGCGTTCGATGATCCGCGGCAGCCGCGCCGCTCGCAAGGACAACACCTTGACCGCCACATCCCGATCCATGCGCAGATCCCGCGCCCGAAACACCTCGCCCATCCCGCCTTCGCCAATCGACTCCAGCAACAGGTAGTCGCCCAGCCGCAGACCTTCCTGGAATCGCTTCGACGTGGCGGGAGGCAGCACGCCCTGCTGAGCCAACCAGACGGCCAGCTCCCAGGGCGCTTCGGCCGGCATCGCGCGCGTGGAACTGTCTTCTAGCTGCTCGGCCTGCTCGGCCGAAATCAGCCCGCACGACGAAAGTTCGCCGAGCAACTGGCCGGCGCGCGACGTCTCGTGACGGCCGTTCGGGCCGCGGTCCGTTTCCGCTTGCCCTTCCACTGCCAGCGCCACGATGCGTGCGACGCGCGAGTCCGCCGGGTCCCAGGCGGGCAAACCCCTGGCCGCGGCCAGTTCCGCCCGCACCTCGTCGTCGCTGAACGGGTGCAAGCGGCGCGCTCGCCGGATCTCCCCCGCCGCCTCGCGCCACACGTCGTCATAGGTCTGCGTTGTCATGCCTCTGGCTCCGGGTCACTCAAGTCGTGGCCCCGTTCCCGCAACTGGTCCTGGATCTTTCGCTTGGCCTTGCTGCGCTGGACGCGAATCGTTTCGACACTGGTCTCCAGCAACGCCGCCAACTGCTCGTCGCTGGCCCGTTCGCCCGCCGCCAGGTCCGCCAGCACGATCACCCGTTGCTGGCCCTTCAACTGATCGATGATCTCGTTCAGGTCATTCAGCAACTGGCGGTTTGTCCGGTGGCTGGACGAGGCAAACGGCAGCCGCTTGACATGCTCCGGATCGAATTCCAACGGCACGTCCCGGCCCGGGAACCGCCGCAGGCTGTTGTACACTTCATGCTCGGCGATCCGATAAAACCAGGCCCCCAGGCTGCCCGTGTCGGGATCGAACTTGCTGACCGAACGCCACAGTTTGCAGGCCGCCAGATTGACCGCGCTGGCCACCTCGTCCGGTCCCAGCAACTCGTCGAAGCGGCGGTTCAACGACCGTTCGATACCCGGCGCGTTGCGGGCAAACAGCCTCGCCAGAGCCGATTCGTCGCGCAGCAGCATCCGCCGCACCAGTTCGATATCGCAGGCGTACTCTTCCAGATCCACCACGCGAGCCCGCAGCACGCCCTGGTGCTTCCACGCTCCCCGCGTCACCGCGTCCGCCAGACAACGGGCCGTTTCCTGTTCCAATTCGGCCAGAACCTTGTAGCCGCCGGGACCCTCCGTCACCGAGATCACTCGCAGCGATCCCTCCAGGCCCCGCACCAGCCCCTGAATCAGCTCCCGCGCCGCACCGACCGCCAAATCCGTCGATACCGCGCCGTTGCCGACCGACGAAGGCAAGACGGTCAACAAAATGCCGGCGCACGCTGGTCCCTGGCTGTTGTCGCCGCCACTGTCGCTGCCGCTGCCATAATCGCTGGACACACTAGGACCCGGTTGCTCCGCCGACTCGCCGACCACCGCCATGGGCCCGCCGCGCGATCCGACTCGTGACTGGAGAAACACAAAGTCCATAGTTTACCAAAGCCCAGACGCCTTTCGCTAACCGCGCTCTTCAAACCAGCCAGGGCCCCAGCCCGCATAGCAGCAGGACTTCGCGCACGTGGCTCGCGCCGGTCGTGATCCGCAACCGGCCGCCCTGCGAGCGGACCGGGCGGATCGTACGAGCCAGCAGGCCCGCCAAGGCCGCCCCGGCTCGCGAACACCGCAACTCCACTTCCAGGTCGCGGCCCGCCAACCCTGTCACCGCGGCGGACAACTGGCCCGTCGCCTGCTCCAGGGCCGCCAGGTTGGACGAGCCCAGATCGGCCTGCTGCAAGACCACTTGCATACGCATCGCGTCAGCAGGCACTTCCATGGGAAATCGGATCACGTCGCCACTCGTCAGCTCCACCATGACCTTGCCTCCTCCCGCCGCGATCCCCTGCCCGGTCGTTCCGCGGGTCGAGCTGCCGCCACCGAAGGCCGCCAGCGCCCCATTTCGGCCTCACCCAGGCTCTACGCGGATGGATTAACACAGTTCAACATCTCTCCCGAAAAAAGGCGAAATTGTTGCATTCCGAATCAATCCGCGCCGCTGGTGGCGGGCCTGGTGGTTCACCTCCCCCTCGCGCGCCGCCGACGGGCGAGTTGGCATGCGTTATAATTCCGGATTGGACATCAGCTCCTGATTTTCACCCCAAGCTGCTCGGAGAACCCGATGCGCATTGCAGTCTGCCCGCTACCGGCAGCCTTGCTGTTGTCTGCCCTGCTGTCCGCGCTGGCATCCGTCGCCTGGACACCGCTGCGGGGCGAAGAGGAAACCCCCCAGCCACTCGCCCCGACCGAAGCCGCGCGCACCATGCGCGTCCCGGACGGGTTCCAGGTCAAGCTGTTCGCCGGAGAACCGGACGTGGTGCAGCCGATCGGCTTCTGCGTCGACGATCGCGGCCGACTGTGGGTCGCCGAGGCCTGGAATTACCCGCACCGCGATCGCCCGCCGCGGGATCGGATCGTGATCCTGGAAGACGCCGACGGCGACGGCCAGTTCGATCGCCGCCAGGTGTTTTATGATCAGTTGAACTACGTGGCCGGAATCGAGGTCGGCTTTGGCGGCGCCTGGGTGATGTCGCCGCCGTACTTCTACTTTATTCCCGATCGCGACGGCGACGACCGGCCCGACGCTCCGCCGCAAGTTCTGCTGGACGGCTTCGGCGACCACGCCAACGCGCACAACATGGCCAACGGCTTTGCCTGGGGACCCGACGGCTGGTTGTACGCCACGCATGGCCGCACCAACTGGTCGCTGCCCGCCAAGCCAGGCACGCCGCTGGACCAGCGCGTCCAGTTCGACGGCGGCGTCTGGCGCTATCATCCTCAGCGGCACGTCTGGGAACCGTTCGCCGACGGTACGACCAATCCCTGGGGCATCGACTTCGACGATTATGGCCAGGGATTTGTCTGCAACTGCGTCAACCCGCATCTGTTCCACGTGATCCAGGGCGCTCACTACGAACCATGGCGCAATCGCAAGTCCAGCCAATACGCCTACCAGCGGATCGACACGATCGCCGACCACCTGCACTACCTGGGCGGATCGAACGTCCGAGCGGGACTCGGTTCGGACGAGGAGTCGGATCTGGGCGGAGGCCACGCGCACTGCGGCACGCTGGTCTACCTGGGAGACAATTTTCCCGCCCAGTACCGCAACACGGTCCTGATGAACAACATCCACGGCCACCGCATCAACAACGATCGGCTGCGGCGGCACGGTTCCGGCTACATCGCCTCGCACGCGCCCGACCTGATGCGGGCCGCGGATCCCTGGTACATGGGAGTCACCTTGCAGACCGGACCCGACGGGGGCGTGTTCGCCAGCGACTGGTCGGATACGGGCGAGTGCCACAGCATCAAGAACACGCAAGTCGGTACCGGCCGGATCTACAAGATCACCTACGGACGGCCGGCGCCCGCGATGGTCGACGTCGCCCGGCTTGGCGATCTGGAACTGGTCGAGCTGCAGCGGCATGCGAACGACTGGTACGTGCGGCACGCTCGCCGAGTGCTGCAGGAACGGGCCGCCGCCGGGCGTCCGATGCACGACGTGCACCTGGCGCTGCACGCGATGCTGAGCGACGAAACCGAAGTGCCTCGCCAACTGCGGGCACTCTGGGCCCTGCACGTCACGGGCGGGTTGGAACCGGCGGCGCTTGACGAACTGCTGAACCACGGCAGCGAATACTTGCGGGCCTGGGCCATCCGTCTGCTGACTGAGAACGGCCCGCCGCCCGCAGCCACACTGGAACGTTTCCAACAGCTCGCCGCCAACGACTCGTCGGCCTTCGTCCGCCTGCACTTGGCCAGCGCCTTGCAGAGGATTCCAGCCGCCGACCGCTGGCCGATCGCCGCGTCACTGGCCGCGCGGTCCGAGGATCAGGGCGACATGAATCTGCCGCTGATGATCTGGTACGGAATCGAACCGCTGGTGGACGAAGACCTGGAGCGGTTCGTGCGCCTGGCTGCCACCGCCCGTATCCCGCTGGTCGGCCGCCATGTGGCTCGTCGAGCGGCCAGCCATACTTCGCAACGAGCCGCCGCGCTGAAGGCCCTGCTCGGCGTCTTGCGCGACACGGCCGACGACCCGGCCCGGACCGGAGCCGTACTGGCCGGCGTGCTCGAGGGACTGGAAGGCCTGCGCCGCGTGGAGATGCCCGAGAGCTGGCCGGCGACGTACCAGCGGCTGAGCGGCGGCGAGCGGCCGGGGCGGGAAGAGGACCAGGAAGCGGCGGAGGTCGCCGAGCTGGCACTGCAATTGGCGCTGGTGTTCGACGACCCGCGAGCGTTCGACCTGCTGCGCCAGCGGGCAACCCAGGCCGACGTCCCGCCGGACACTCGCCAACGGGCCATCCAGGCGCTGATCACCCAGCGCGACCCGCGGCTGGCCGAGCTGCTCGTGCAACTGGTCGGCGATCCGCCGGTCCGCCAGGCCGCCCTGCGCGGACTCGCCGAATTCGATCATCCGCGGACCGTGGAGACCATTCTCACGGCCTATCCGCAACTCGACGCCAACGCGCGGCAGGACGCTCTGCAAACCCTGGCCGCGCGTCCCGCCTGGGCTCACGCCCTGCTCGATGCGATCAACTCCGGCCAGGTGCCCCGTAACGACCTGACCGCGTTCACCGTCCGCCAACTGCACAGCCTGGGCGACGCCCGCCTGTCCGGCCGTATCGCGCAAGTCTGGGGCGACGTGCGAGCGACCTCGCAGGAACGAGCCCGCTTGATCCGCGGCTACCAGCAGCAACTCGCTCCCGAAACGCTCGCCCAGGCCGATTTGCAGGCCGGCCGAGCGATCTATCAACGCACGTGCGCCAACTGCCACAAACTGTTCGGCGAAGGCGGCCAGATCGGCCCCGAAATCACCGGCTCCCAACGCACCAACCTGCAGTACCTGCTGGAAAATATCGTCGACCCCAGCGCGGCCGTGGCCAAGGATTATCAAATCGAGATCCTGGCCACCAGCGCCGGCCGGGTGATCACCGGGCTTGTCGTGTCCGAGGACGATACGATCGTGACCGTGCAGACTCAGAATGAAAAACTGCTCATCCCCGTCCACGAAATCGAGGCCCGCCGGCAATCGCCCCTGTCGCTGATGCCGGACGGATTGCTGCAGAATCTCTCGGCCCGCGAATTGCGCGACCTGTTCGGGTATCTGGTCAGCCAGCGGCCCGTCGCTCCGCCATAGTCGCCTTTCGCTCCGCGAAAGTAGCGAGCGCCTCGTACTTGGCCGGCGCCCGGGCTGCTCCAAGGATCAGCGTGGCACTCGGGGCGCGCTACTTTCGCGGAGCGAAAGGCGACTATAGGCGACTATAGCGACTAGCAGCAACTTTACTTCGGCTCGGTTTGTGTCTAACCTTTGGCTTTGCGAGCTTTGATTTGTGCTTGCAGCAAGCTGCATTATCCGGGGAGTAATCGATCATGCATCATGTCCGTTGGCGAATCCTGGCGGGGCTGTGGCTGGCAGGGATGTGGATGAATGTTTCGCTGGCGGAAGTGCCTCGGGTCTGCGAACCGGGGCAGCAACCCAAGGACGCGCGGCTGGCCGAACTGAAGGATCTGAACGGCTATTTTCCGTTCGAGGTGCCGGAGACCAAGGCGGCCTGGGAGGCGCGGGCGGAGGAGTTGCGGCGGCGGGTGCTGGTGTCCACCGGGCTGTGGCCGATGCCCGAACGCACGCCGCTCAACCCCGTCATCCACGGCAAGGTGCAGCGCGACGGCTTCACGGTCGAGAAGGTGTACTTCGAGAGTCTGCCGGGACATTTCGTGACCGGGCTGCTGTTTCGTCCCGACGGTCCGTCCGAGGGCGCGAAGCGCCCTGGAGTGCTCTGCCCGCACGGGCACGGCGGTCGGCTGCAGGACCACGGCCAGCAGAACATCCGGCGGATGATTGTCGAGGGAGCGGAACGGTTCGAGCAGTCCGGCCGCTTTCCGAAGCTGGCCCGCTGCGCGCAGTTGGCGCGGATGGGCTGCGTGTCGTTCATCTTCGACATGCTGGGCTACGCCGACAGCGGGCAGATCTCCGAACAGCTCGCGCATCGCTTCGCCCGCCAGCGGCCGGAGCTGGAAGGCCCGGAACGCTGGGGTCTGTACAGCGCTCAGGCCGAACTGCGGCTGCAGAGCATCATGGGTCTGCAGACCTGGAATTCGATCCGCGCGCTCGACTTCCTCGAACAGCTCCCCGACGTCGATCCCCAGCGGCTGGCGGTGACCGGCGGCAGCGGGGGCGGGACGCAGACGATTCTGCTGTGCGCGATCGATCCCCGGCCGATCGCGGCCTTCCCGCAGGGCATGGTCTCGACCTCCATGCAGGGCGGCTGCACCTGCGAGAACTGCAGTCTGCTCCGCGTCGGTACCGGCAATGTCGAACTGGCGGCCCTGTTCGCGCCCAAGCCGCAAGCGATGACCGCCGCCGACGACTGGACGCGCGAGATGATGACCAAGGGCTTTCCCGAACTGCAGCGGATCTACCAGATGCTCGGCGAGCCGAAGAACGTCCTCTGCCGCCCGCTGCTGCAATTTCCCCACAACTACAACTACGTCAGCCGCGCCGTGATGTACTCGTGGTTCAACCAGCACCTGGGACTCGGCCTGCCCGAACCGATCGTGGAGGAAGACTACGAGCTGCTGACGCCGGAGGAGTACACGGTCTGGGATGCCGAACACCCGCGGCCCGCGGGCGGCGTCGACTACGAAGTGCAACTGACGCGCTACCTGGCCGACCAGTCCGATCGGCAGTTGGCCGCCCTGGCGCCTCGCGACGCCCAATCGCTGGACCGCTACCGCCAGGTGGTGGGCGGCGCACTGGCTACCATCATCGGTCGGGGGCTGCCCAAGGCGGACGATATCCAACGGACCAAGGTCGATAAGCAGCAGCGGGCCGGATACATTCACTTCGAGGACCTGCTGCGGTTGCAGCCGATGGGCGAGGAACTGCCGGTGGTCTCGCTGTATCCGCTGAGCACGCCGTGGAACGGCCGAGTGGTGATCTGGGTGGATGGCCGCGGCAAGTCCGGGATGTACGACGGCGACGGCCAGCTCCGGGCCGAGGTGCTGCGATTGCTCGACGGAGGCGTGTCGATCGTGTCCGCCGACTTGTTCGGGCAGGGCGAGTTTCTGACGGCCGACCAGCCGCCGGCCGAACAGCGCGTGGTGAAGAACCCGCGCGAGTTCGCCGGCTACACGTTCGGCTACAACCATTCGCTGTTCGCCCAGCGCGTGCACGACATCCTGACGCTGGTGTCGTTTGTCCGCAACGAGGAGCACGCGCCGAAGGAAGTCCAGTTGCTGGGCGTGCATGGCGGCGGACCGCTGGTGGCGGCAGCGCGAGCGGTGGCGGGAGCGGCCGTGGATCGAGCGGCCGTCGACACCACCGGCTTCCGGTTCGCCGGCCTGACTTCGTACCGCGATCCAAATTTCCTGCCCGGCGCGGTCAAGTACGGCGACCTGCCGGCGCTGCTGGCCTTGTCCGCTCCGCTGCCGCTGTGGATCGGTGGCGAAAGCGGTCAACTGCCCGTACTGGTGCGGGACACTTATGCTGCCAGCGGCCAGGCGGACCACGTAGAATCGTCGCCCCAGCAGAACACGACCGACGCCGCCGTCGGTTGGCTGTTGTCCCAGTGAACAGGCGAGCGGAGCCAGGCGAGCGGGGGACGTGAGTCCCCTGTTTCTACCTGCAGCGCGAAACAGGCGAACGTCAAATGCGAACTCACCTTGCTGGTGAGCAGAAACCGGGGCGAGGAGAAACAGCGGGCTGACACCCGCCGCTCGCCTGGCACTCTGCTGGTGAGCAGAAACCGGGGCGAGGAGAAACAGCGGGCTGACGCCCACCGCTCGCCTGGCACTCTGATGGTGAGCAGAAAGCGGGGCGAGGAGAAACAGCGGGCTGACGCCCGCCGCTCGCCTGGCGCCTTGATGGCGAGCAGAAACTGGG
>JAGFJK010000422.1 GCA_024102795.1 Pirellulaceae bacterium | reverse complement strand
CGACTATGCCGGCTCCGCTACTTTCGCGGAGCGAAAGGCGACTATGCCGGCTCCGCTACTTTCGCGGAGCGAAAGGCGACTATGCCGGCTCCGCTACTTTCGCGGAGCGAAAGGCGACTATGCCAGCTCCGCTACTTTCGCGGAGCGAAAGGCGACTATGCCAGCTCCGCTACTTTCGCGGAGCGAAAGGCGACTAGGGGCGAATCACACGTCAGGATAACTAGTAGGACTTGCCGAACACCACGCGGCGAGCGGACGGCTGGCCGGTGAACAAGCAGCGGCCCGGCTCCGAGTCGCCATCCAGCGGGATGCAGCGGACGGTCACCTTGAGTTGCTTGAGCAGTTCGTCGGTGGCGGCGTCGGCCGTGTCGGACCAGTGGCACCAGGCGAAGCCGCCGTGGATTTCGGGCTTTTCGGCGTCCCGCGGCGTGAAGAACTCGCGGAACTCATCCAGGTTGTCGATCGGCCGCGAGTGGTCGCGCTGCAGTTGCAGGGCCCGATCGAACAGACCCTGCTGGATCTGAGCCAGCAACTGGGGAACCTCGGCCACGAACTGCGCTCGGCCGATGGCCTGCTTCTGGCCCGTGTCGCGGCGAGCCAGAAACACGCTGTCCTTGGCCAGGTCCTTGGGTCCGACCTCGGCCCGCAACGGCACGCCGCGCTTGATGTGCTGCCAGTTCTTCTCGCCGCCGCGCAAGTCGCGGTCGTCCAGCAGCACCTGCACCGGTTTGCCGCCGTACGACTGCCGCCGCAGTTCGGCTTGCAGACTTTCGCAGTACGGCAGCACCTGAGCCCGTTCGTCGTCGTTGCGGTAGATGGGCAGCAGGACCACGTGCCGGGGCGCCAGCCGCGGCGGGATGATCAGACCGTCGTCGTCGCTGTGCGTCATGATCAGCGCGCCGACCATCCGCGTCGACATGCCCCAGGAAGTGGTCCAGGCGAACTGCTCGCGGCCGTTCTGGTCCTGGAACTTGATCTCCTGAGCCCGCGAGAAATTCTGTCCCAGGAAATGCGACGTGCCGGCCTGCAGGGCCTTGCGGTCCTGCATCATCGCCTCGATCGTCAGCGTCGACACGGCGCCGGGGAACCGCTCGCCGGCCGTCTTCTCGCCCTTGATCACCGGCATCGCCAGATGATTCTCGGCGAAGTCGGCGTACACTTCCAGCATGCGGCGGGTCTCTTCCCAGGCTTCCGCTTCGGTGGCGTGAGCCGTATGGCCCTCCTGCCAAAGAAACTCGGTCGTGCGCAGGAACATGCGGGTCCGCATCTCCCACCGCACCACGTTCGCCCACTGGTTGATCAGGATCGGCAGGTCGCGGTACGACTGGACCCATCTGGCGTACATGGCGCCGATGATCGTTTCGCTGGTCGGGCGGACGATCAGCGGCTCCTCCAGCGGGCCGGCCGGCTGCAAACCGCCGCCGGGCGCCGGCTCCAGCCGGTGGTGAGTCACCACGGCGCATTCCTTGGCGAACCCCTCGACATGCTCCGCCTCCTTCTCCAGGTAGCTCATCGGGATGAACAGCGGAAAATAGGCGTTCTCATGGCCCGTGGCCTTGAACATGGCGTCCAGCGCCGACTGCATGTTCTCCCAGATGGCCCAGCCCCAGGGCTTGATCACCATGCAGCCGCGGACGGGCGAGATCTCGGCCAGATCGGCGGCCTTGATCACCTGCTGATACCATTCGGGATAATCTTCCTCGCGGGTCGGGCTGATGGCGGTACGAGGTGGCTTGGACATAAGCGGATGGTGGTCCACGAAGGAAGAAAACAGGCCGTCCGCCGCGCGCCGCGGCGGACGATGATTGAGGGAGCTAATTCTAGGCCGGAGCCGCGAATCGTGAAAGGACGGTAGGCGGCGGCGAGCGAGGTGGATGGCACTTCCGGGCGCTGTGCTTACGGCTGCCAGGCGGGACGGCGATCGGTCAGACGGATGGCCAGCACCTGCTGTTCGCGCAGCTCGATCATGGCCGCCTGGCCCAGCAGCTCGGTCGCCACCTGGCCGGCCACGTCGAACTGCTCCTGCACCTCGGTCACGCGCCGCAGCCTCGGATCGTACAGGATCGTGCCCGACGCCACGTTCGTCTTGAACTGGGCCGTGTTGATCCGCAGCGGCAGCGGACCCGGCGCGTTCTGCTGCTGCTGAGGCGGCACGTACTCCATCTCGTGCACGTAGGTGATCCGATCCAGCGGCCCAGCGCGACCCTGGCCGCGGAACGTGGTCGTGCCGTACCACTTGCCCAGCGGTTCCCAGTCGTGATGCATCGCTCGCCGCACCATCTGGCTGGCCGAATCCAGATCCACCGGCTGGAAGCAGCTCAGCTCCGCCAATTCCTTCCAGCCGTCCTGGTCGATGACCGAGGTGAGCTGAAAACCCTGAGCGGCAGGCAACTGCACCGGCAGCGCGGCCAGATTCCTGGCAAACCCCTGAAAGTCGATCACCTCGCCGCGCGAGTTCAACTTGAAGGAATACTGCTGATGCTTAAGCCGTTCGAGCGACTGGGTGAACGTGGCCCGCGACAGCTCGTCCGCCTGCTCCAGCCGAGCGTCCTCGATGTACTGAATCACGGTCCGTTGGCCGTCGGCGCCCGGTGGCTCAATCTCCAGACGCGACAAGATCCGGTAATGCACGTGCTGCGGTATGGTCACTCCCTGCACGCTGTACGTGGGCCGCCGCTGGATCTCGACCTCCTGATACAGTACCGTCCGCTTCTCGGCGGCCGCCGGCGGCTGCGGCGTCGGGGATTCCGATGAACTGGACTGAGTGACCGCGGGGGAGGCGGCCGCGGAAGGAGCGGCCGTCGGTGGAATGCCAGCCGGTGGAGTGGCCGCGGGCGGCGGGGCGTTTGAGTCGTCTGGCGATGGCGGCCGATCCCCGGCGGCGCTCGTCGCGGGAGGTGGCACGGCAGTCGAAGGCGGCGATGGGACCGGCGGGGGGGAATTGAGCGGAACTTCGTGGTCGTCGCCGGAAAGCGACGAGTTCGGACGCCGGGTTGGCTCCGATCGCTCCGGCCGATTCGAGCCGCCGGTTGGCAACGTCGTTTCGATCGGGCCTTCGAGGTCCGAGTGATCCGCCGCAACCGTTTGGCGATGCGCCGGGCGAGGAAGACTCGCCACGACGCGTGCTGGCGACGTGGGGCGACGGCCCAGGACATAGCCCACCCCGGCTCCGGTGAGCAGCAGCAGTGCCGCGGCGGCGCCCGCCAGGATCAGCATCTGCTTGTGGCCCGCCCGTGGCTTGGCCCCGGGCCGCGTACGCTGCCGAGCCGCAGTGCCGCTGCTGGCCGACGCCGTGGGTACCATCATTGGCTGTCCACTCGCGGGCGAACCGGCAAAGCCCCGTCCCACCGCCGACCCAAAATGGCCCACGGGCGGCGGGGCTGGCGTCTGGACCGGCGGCGCCGACCCG
>JAGFJK010000362.1 GCA_024102795.1 Pirellulaceae bacterium | reverse complement strand
TCGGCTGGCCGGCGCAATCAGCGGGCTCCAGTCCCGGCCCGTGATCCAGGCCAGCGCGTCGGCGGCCGCCGCTGGCCGCCGCGACTGGGCTGTCACCGACCCCAGCCGGCCCGCGATCGCCAACAGCGGAATGCGCCCCGGTTCGTCCTCCCGCCGCTGCTCCCAGCGCTGCTGCCCCAGACTGTAAACCTGGTCCGAACCGGGCAGCTCGGCAAAGGCAAGCTGGCCGGAGGAATCCGCGGCCGATTCGACCGGCTGATCGCTCGCCGCCCCTGGGGCGGAATCGGCAGGTTGGAGGCCGGTTGCGGCCGGGGAAGGCCAAGCCAGCCCCATCGCCGCTCGACCGGAGCGAACCGCTTCAAACACCTCGGCCGGCGTCCACTCCAGGCACTCCGGCGGTGCCAGCCGGGACGCCGCCACCAACTCCTCCAACGCCCGGACAAACGGCGGCCCGGCAATCAGCGGATCCATCGTGTTGAAGTTGAACAACGTCGAATACTGGCTCCGGTGACGCGCGTACGGCGCCGCGCGAGCCAGCAGTACCTGCCCGGCCCAGCCCGCCGCCAACGGCTCGGCCACCGCATGAAACGAACCGTCACCAGCCTCGGCGTGCTCCTTCGCCAGCCGGACGGCCAACTCATGGTACTGGCCCCACGTGGCCGGCGGCCGCCCGCCGGCTGACCGAGCCAGATCGCGGCGATACACCAGGCAAAACTGGGGCGACCCCAACGGCACGGCCAGCAACTGGCCTCCCCAGCGCCCCTCGACCTGCAACTGCAGCGGAAAAATGTCGCCGCGAGCCAGTTGCGGTCCGTCCAAGGCTTCGGCCGGAAACGGCACGATCCGCCGCGACTCGGCCAGCTCGCCCAGCAGCCCGGACGGATAGATCACCGCGTCGGCGTTCAGTCGAACGGCTTGCGGCAAGTCACTCGACGCCATCTGCTCGACCGCCAGCCGACGCTCGTCGTGGGCGTTCCACTGCCGGCCAATCGCCTCGGCCAATTCGGGATCGTCCACCACCAACAACCGAATCGGCGCCGCGGTCGCTGGCGGCTCGCCCGTGACGACCGGCGGCGGGACGGCCGGACCGCAACCGGCAGCCGCGATCCACAGCAAACTCAGGCCAGACAATCCAAGCTGCCAGCCTGCCTGGAACCAACGGGCGCGGCACTGCCGATCGATAGTCAAAATTTCGCTCCCACGGACCACAATGCAGGACTCAACCGGATTGGACAGCGCCGCTGGGGACTCAACTGACAACTGACAACTTCCACCTCCCGACATGCTAGACTGGACCGCTCCGAGTGGTCAATCAGCCGAGTGCCCCGCAGGGGAACAGCGAAGGAAGGCGTCGCACGATGAGCTGCCTGTACTTGAACGAGTCCGACGTGGAGCGATTGCTGGACATGCCGCTGGCGATCGAAGCGATGCAAGAGGCGTTCCTGGCACTGGCGGCGGGGCAGGCGGAAAACGTGCCCCGCGCGCGAGCGGCGGCGCCGGGCATCGTGCTGCATTCGATGAGCGCCGCGGCCGGCTACCTGGGGCTGGTCGGCTGGAAACAGTACACCACAACGCGGCAGGGAGCTCGGTTTCACATTGGGCTGCACGACCAGCAAACGGGCGAGCTGGTCTGCCTGATCGCGGCCGATCGGCTGGGGCAGATGCGCACCGGCGCCGTCACCGGCCTGGCCGCTCGCTGGCTGGCGCTGCCCACGGCCGACCGGGTTGGCTTGTTCGGCAGCGGCTGGCAGGCCGAATCGCAACTGGCGGCGCTGGCGGCCGTTCGCCCCCTGCGACAGGCGCTCGTTTACAGCCGCGACGCCTCGCGGCGCGCCGAATTCGCTCGCCGCATGGCGGCCCAACTGCAGCTCGATGTGCAGGCCGTCGACGATCCGCACCAAGCCGTGACGGACTTGCCGGTCGTGATCACCGCCACCACCAGTCGTCAGCCAGTGTTCGACGGTCAATGGCTGGCCGACGACGTGCTGGTGTGCGCGATCGGTGCGAACTGGCTGCACAAGGCCGAGATCGATACGACCGTCGTCCAACGGTCGCGTCGGATCGTGTGCGACAGCATCGAGGGCTGCCAGCGCGAAGCGGGCGACTTCAGCCAGGCCCTGCGCGACGGCCTGTTCGACTGGTCGCGCGCCGTCGAATTGAAACAGATCGTCGAGCGGGCCGAACCGCCGGCGGGCGGCGTGCAACTGTTCAAGTCCGTCGGCATGGCATTGGAGGATGTGGCGCTGGGCGGCAAGCTGCTGGAACGAGCTCGGCAGGTCGGCGCTGGCCGCGAGCTGGCGATCGATTGAGCGGCGAAGGAAGTTGATAGTGGTCAGTGGTCAGTGGTCAATTTGCAATTTGCAATTTGCAATTTGCAATTTCCAATTCCTGGTAGTCAGGATCGTCCCACCACAGTCTTGCCGGGCCGCCGACCCGTCCAAGCTCGATAGCTAACCACTTCCCGTAGGGTTGCCTCCATGCCGCGCACGCAATTCACGATCGCCTTGCCGGACTGGTGCGCCGTCTGGCTGGAAGAACGACCGGCGCCCTGCGTCACGCCGCAGCAGCGCATGCGGCTGGTCGTCGAGCTGGCCCAGCGCCATGTCGATCGGCAGACGGGCGGCCCGTTCGCGGCGGCCGTCTTTGACGCGACAAGCGGGCGAGTGGTCTCGCTGGGGCTCAACGTGGTGGCTCGCAGCGGCCTCTCGATCGCCCACGCCGAAATCGTGGCCCTTTCGCTGGCGCAAGGCGAACTCCAATCGTTCGATCTTTCGGCCGGTGCCTCAGCCCCACTGCAGCTCGTCACGTCCGCCGAACCGTGCTGCCAATGCTATGGCGCGATCCATTGGTCCGGCATCCGTTCGGTGGTCTGTGGAGCTCGCGCGAGCGACGTGCGGCAGATCGGTTTCGACGAAGGCGACAAGCCGCTGGATTGGCCCGACCACCTGGCCGCTCGCGGAATCGCCGTGCAACAGGACGTGCTCCGCGAAGATGCCGTCGGCGTGCTGCGACGCTACGCGGAACAGGGCGGACTGATTTACAATCCAGCGGGACGGCCAGCCGCCGGCTGAACCGTCATTCAGTCCCAGCATCGGCCGGCTGATACGTTGCACGGGTCGCCGGCGCCCTACGGCAGCCGGTAGGACTGCGAGTCGAACGCGGCCAGCAACTGCTCGGCCCGGTCCAACACGTTGGTGCCGGGACGGTTGGCAGGGGCCGCCTGTTGTTCTGGGTCGAGAGCCTGGAAACTGCCTCGACAATGCTCGCACACCAGCAGCCTGCCCAGGTACTCGACCCGGACCTGCAACGATCGGCCACACGTGGGACATTCTCGAACGAAATACGTGGCACGCGACATGACGGAGTCTCCTACTACCGCAAGCGGCCTGAATCCGAATAGGCTTGCAAGTGTAAGCAATCTGGGACGGATTGGCAACCATCTCCTGCCAGGAAGGCTGCGATTATTTGGGACCGAAGTCCCCGGCCGGCGCCACGCAAGGACCGCTCGCACCAGTCGTTCCAATTCGCCGACTTCACGCAATCGCACTGGACTGCCAGGCCCACGGATTCCGATTCTTGCCCATGGGTCCGATTCCACCCATAGTCGCCTTTCGCTCCGCGAAAGTAGCGTCATAGTCGCCTTTCGCTCCGCGGAAGTAGCGTGGCAGCCTGTTCAGGCCTTCAACCTAAGATCATACCCGAATTCAACTTGGAGCCCACGGGAACCAAGCGGCATGTTCACACAATACATACACGCTGATCGTTGCCAGCCGCAGGTACAGATACCACTTATTGTAGGTGCTATCATACTCATCTGTGGTGTGATCCTTCCAAGGCAGGTATTCGGGGCGGACCCTGGTCGGCCCCCGTTTTCGGAGATCGAGGCGGCCGTTCGTCAGTCGTTTGCCGGCGAGGGACCGCGGCAGGCCAACGACATCATTTCGCGCGGCCAGGTGGCGCGGGCCCTCAAGCAAGTCGAGCAGACCGGCTGGATCGTTCCAGAATCGGAACAACTTCTGCGGCGGGTCCTGGCGGACGACGACCTGCTGGTGCGGAGTCTGCGGACCCGCGACGGCCGGCGGCTGATGAGCCGAGTGGGCGGGCAGCGACTGATGTACGACCAACTGGATCGCGTGGCGCGTGAGCCGGGCGGAGCGGCCCTGGTCCGCGACCTGCCCAGGCTGCCCGATGCGCATCTGCAGGCTCAGCACCTCGAACAGTTCCTGCCCAAGATCGGCTCCGGCCGCGCCCGTCGCGTGCCGGACTTCGACCGGCCGACCGGGCACATCTACACGGTCGATCAACTGCTGGCCGCGCTGCGCGAGCTGTACCAGGCCGGGGCCTGAAGCGCGGCACCCGCGCGGTCCGTAGGAGACGCGACTCGGCGGGTCTGAGTTGTAGTGGCTGGGAGTTGCTTTGCGCCCGCGCTACTTTCGCGGAGCGAAAGGCGACTATGGCGGAGCGACAGGCGACTATCGCTTGACCACCTCGATCGACTGAATCACCACGGGGTTGGTCGGCGTGCGGGGAAAGCCCTCGCGGTCCTCGACCGGCGACTTGGCGATGCGGTCGACCACATCCATCCCGGCAATCACTTCCCCGAACACGCAGTAGCCGTTGGGAATCTCCTGGTCGCTGTCCTGATGGTCGAGCGACGGGTTGTCGGCCAGATTGATGTAGAACTGCGACGTGGCGCTGTGAGCGAAATCCGCGTCGCGGGCCATCGCCAGCGTACCTCGCCGGTTCGACAGTCCGTTGTCCGACTCGTTGTAGATCGGCGTCCGAGTTGGCCGGGCTTCGTACTGCGCCGTGTAGCCACCGGCCGCCACCATGAAGCCGTCGTCGACGTAGTGGAAAATCGTGTCGTTGTAGAAGCCGCGTTCGACGTACGTTTCCAAAAAATTCTCGACGGTCTGCGGCGCCTTCTCGGCGTTCAAACGCACACGAATCTCGCCGGCCGTCGTTTTGATCACCACTTCCGGGTACAAGTTCTGGGCTGGCTGAGCCGAAGACGGCTCGCCGCCGGACTCGGCCGTCAACTGAGCGGGCAGCGGTGGCTGCACGGTGGAGGCTTCTGCCGCGGCGCCCCCAGCGCCTTCCGCCGGCGAGCCGGCGATGCTGGCTTGTGGCGGAGCGGGCGCGTCGCTCGACCCGCATCCCAGGCAGGCTCCACACACCAGCCAGCCGGCCCACCAGCAACGCAAGAAACCTGGCGACGAAACGTGCATCTCGAATTCCTCCCTGCAGCCAGAAGCGGGGCTCCCTCCCGAAGTGCCCCTCAGTGCGAATTTACCGGCGGCCGGCCGCCGCAACACTCTCAGGCCGCCTATCATGGGCAGAATGCCAATTCCTTGCAACAGGAATATAGTTGCCATAGTCGCCTTTCGCTCCGCGAAAGTAGCGGGCGCCTCGGCATGTCGCCAGCTACGAAGGGCTTCAGCGCATGGTTGGAAGCCGGCGGGCGGACTGCTTGGCGGGCTGGCTGGCGGCCGCCCGCGCTACTTTCGCGGAGCGAAAGGCGACTATGACGCTACTTTCGCGGAGCGAAAGGCGACTATCGGGCGAACTCTCAGTAACGGATCCAGCCCAGGTACGACCAGTAATCGAACAGCCAGGGCTGCGACCAGGGGTTCGCCGCGGCGTATAAGGCCGAGAAGACGCTGACTGCCAGCGCCGCCAGAGCCAATCGCCGCCACCAGGCGCTCGCCGCCAGCCGCTCGGCGCCGCGCAGCGTCACCAGCAGCCACAGCGGTATCAGCCAGAACAGCCAGCGAAAGCCGGCGGCCACTCCGCCGTAGTTCCGATCGATCAGCGGCCGCGACACATAAAACACCAGGCAGACGACGGTCAGCAGCAGGACCAGTGCCGCGAGACTTCGCAGCGGGTCGGACGGGTCCCGCAGGCAGACGATGATTCCCAGCAGCCCGATCAGCCACACGGGCGAGAGCGAAAAGAAGCCGTGGTGCCCCAGCAGCACATGGAACGCATAGACCGCCCGCGACGGTTCGCCCCGATCCACCCCCACCCGCTTGCCCTCGGTCCAGTAGCTGCCCGGATATTCGTACCAGTTGTCCCAGGCCCGCAGTTCCAGCTCGCCCGGCCGCTGGACCACCGCCACGCGGTCCTGGCCATCGCGGTCCCAGATCACCCATCGGCCCGGTTCGGGCGAGTCCAGCAGCAAAGTCTGTTTGGAAAGCTCCACGCCCACGCTGGCCAGGGCCGAGCGGACGGCTGGCGGCACGCGCCGAGCCAGCTCGCCACTGTCGCCGACCAGGTCGCGGGTCAGGTCGCCGGCCACTGTCGCCAGCACGGGACCATCGGCGCGGTGCGCGTACGGCATCCGCCAGCTTTGATGAGCGAGATAGTTCGTGCCGAAGTAGGCCGCCGCCACCAGGCCCGCGGCCGGTAAAAATCCGGTCAGCCAGCGCAGCGGAGACTGCCAGCACAGGCCGGCGGCCAGCACCGCCAGAAACGACGTGGCCGGCAGTTCGTTGGCCGCCGCCAGCGCCGAAAACAGCCCCGCCAGCAGGAACCGCCACCAGCTTCGCTGGCCGTCGTTCCACACGGGCAAAGCCACCAGCGTGGCCAGCAGCACGCAGATCGCGGCGGGCAAGTGATTGTTCAGCGTCACCGTGAAGGCGCTCAAGAAGGTTCCCCACGTCGCGGCGGCCAGGACGAACATCCGGGACCAGTCCGACCGGCCGAAACGAGCCGCCAGCCGCCTCAGGATCACGAAGTACACGGCCAGGGGCAGCAGATTCACCAGCAGCAGGATCGCCCGCACGACGAAGAACGGTTGCGAGGAAATCTCCGCGCCGCTGACCAGCTTCAGCATCCAGTAGACTCCCGCCACGGCGGTCGCCAGCAGCGGCGGCTTGCTGGAGTAGTAATGCTCGCGGCCGTCCGTGCCCTTGTGTCGCACCATGTCGATCGTCGACCAGGCCGGGTCGGAACGCCCGGTGGCCGGATCGCGCACCACGTGGTCGATCACATAGGTCTGCTGGTCCACCAGCGAGCGGACCGTGGCCCAGCGGCTGCGGTCGTTGGCGCTCAGCAGCGGCGATGCCACTCGCCGGATCTCCTCGCGCCGCGGCCCTTGGGCATTCGAGCTGGCATCAACGCCGCCGGCCGCCTGCACCCGCTGCAGATGCTCGGTCCGCACCGAGGCGATTCGCGCGGCGCCGTGAGCCAGCGACGTCAGGATCAGCAGCGTCCCGGCCACTTCCCACAACGGACGCCCTGGTGCGTCGCCCGACTGGCCGCTCATGACAATCCGGGTGGCTCGCCGGTCGCCACCTCGCGCGAAGTTTCCGTGCCCTCCGCCGCCAACGCACTTGTATCGGCGGCGGACGTGCGGCCGTCCTGCGTGCGGCCGTCCTGCGCGGGACCGTCCTCTGCGGCGGGCGGTCGAACGTGGCGCGCCGGTTCAATCCGGCGGCTCACCGAATACGTCGCCCGCTCACGGCCCATGAAGGCCGTGATCATCTCGGCCAGAATCCCGATGGAAATCAGTTGTCCGCCCAGCAGCACGGCCACGATCGAATAGTAGAACAAGGCCCGCTGGTGCAAGTGAATGTCGTTCTCCGGATTGCCGTCCAACCGCAGCAGCGACCAGACGACCGTCAAGGCGACCAGCCCAAAGCCGCCCAGACAGAAGAACAGCAGGCCGGCCGAACCCAGCAGATGCTGCGGCCGTTGTTCGAAGCCCGTCAGGAAGTAGACGGTCAGCAGGTCGAGGAAACCCTTGACGATCCGCGACACGCCGTACTTCGACTTGCCAAAACTTCGCGGCCGGTGGTTCACCACAATCTCGCCCACCTTCCAGCCGCGGGCGGCGGCCAGCACGGGCACGAACCGGTGCAGCTCGCCGTACAACCGCACCTCGTCAAAAATCTCCCGCCGATAGCATTTGAAGCCGCAGTTGTGATCGTGCAGCCGCACGCCGGTCAGACGGCCGACCAGCCAGTTGAAGACCCGCGACGGGAGCACCTTGTGCCAGGGATCGTGGCGAACCTGCTTCCAACCGCTGACCACGTCCAGCCCCTGGCCCATCGCCTCCAGAAATCGCGGAATCTCGTGCGGGTCGTCCTGCAGATCGGCATCCAGCGTCAACACCAGCTCGCCACGCGCGGCGGCGAACCCCGCGCTCAGCGCCGCCGCCTTGCCGAAATTGCGGCGAAACCGGATCGCCTGAATCCGCGGGTCCCGCGCCGCCAACAGCTCAATCTGGTCCCACGACCCGTCGGTCGACCCGTCATCGACAAACACCATCTCCAGCTCGTAACCCTCGCGCCGAGCCACCCGGCTGAGCTCCTCGTGCAACGGAGCCAGGCTGTCCACCTCGTTGTATACCGGGATCACGGTCGAGAGCATGGTTGATTTACTTCCTTGTCATGGCCGGTGCCGACGACGATGCCACCACGCCCGGTCCATGTTCGATTTCCGCCGCCGGCATTCGCGGTGAACGGATCGCGACGTACAGTATGGCCGCCGCCAGCAGTTCCGCCACCAGCCAGACCAACCGCAACAGCACCGAACCGACGATCGCCGCCGACGGCCCGTAAACCGGCGTCAGCAGCGGAATCAACACCAGCTCGCGCACTCCCAACCCGCCCGGCAGCAGCGACAGAAACCCGGCCACCATCGCCAATCCGACGCAAGCCGTCAACAACGGCAAGTGCGGCCAGGGACTGGTTAGATCGGATTCCAACAGGCCCGCCGGGACCGCTCGCAGAGTGGCCCACAAACTCAGGCCCAACAACCCCCAGCCAACCGCTACCAGCAGCCAGCCGCCGGCCAGCAGCCGCCAGCCAAGCCCGCCGATCGCCTGGTCAATCTGCGGGCTCACCCGTCGCACTCCCACCCACCGCACCAACTGCCGAAACACGGGCGGCGCCGTCGGCACGGCCGACACCAGCAGCAAACCGACGGCCAGCAGGATCAACCACGTCTGGTCGGTCACCAGCAGCAACAGCCCGGATGCCAGCAGCGACCCCACGGCCATGAACGTCAACGTCTCGACAAACACGCTAGTCGCCGCCACGGCCGTGTCCACCCGCTCGCTGCGAATCAACCCCGTCCGCAGCACCACCACCAGCGCCTTGCCCGGCACGTACTTGCCCAAGTGCCCGATGTAAAAGGCCCGCAGCGTTTCCAGCAGACCGGGCCGCTGCCCCATCACTTGCAACGTGCGGTACCAGAACAACCAACTGGGCACCATCCCGGCCAGATAGAGCGCACCCGCCACGCTCAACCAGACCGGGTCCAGGTCCGACAGCCGGAACTGCTCCTCCAGCAGGCGCGTGTTCGCCTGAGCCAGAGTTTTCCAGACCCCCCAGGCTACCAGGCTGAGAACCGCACAGCGCACGGCCAACTTCACAAGTCGCACTCGGTTCGACCGTGGAGCGGGCGTGGGATCAGCGGGTAAATTCAAGTTTCGCTCCCTGAGCTGGCCGGTTCCCGGGGTTCGAAATTCCACCGCCTGCGGACAAGACGAGCCCGGAGCGCCTAAAATAGCAGCGGCAGGCCAATTTTCCCACCTCAAAGGGTCGACACTCCATGTTTTGGCGGTTCTTCAGCCTGGGGCTCTGGGCCCTGATGATTGTGATCATTCTGTTGGGCAGCCTGGGGATCGTCGGCCGGAATTTCGCCGGCCTGGCCTTCCTGATCGCGACCGTGGCGGAGGTCGTGTCGCTGATCCGCAAGAGTTCCCAGCAGCAGCAACCAGTACAGGCGGCTGCGGCCCCTGTGCCGCTGACCGCCGAAATGATCCGAACTCAGGATCGGGGATACGATCGCGCCTGCCGGCAATTCAAGTCGGGCTGGCCGGTCCGATACGAGGAGATCGAGCTCCAACTGGTGGGCTCCGAGGCAACCTGCCGGCTGACTTTGGAGCAGCAGCCCCCGGCTGCAGATGAGACGGCGGCCCGACGGGAACTTCAGCGGGCACAGGCACAGTTGGCTGCCTTGGTGCGGCTGGCCCCGGATTTCGACTCGCTGCTGCGCGACCGGCAAGTCACGTTCGTGCTGTGCCAGGCGGTGGCCGGTCGAGCGGTACCGGTCTGCACGCTGACCAACGGCACGCTGTCGTGGGTCAATGTTCCGCGTGGCTAGAGCTCGTGGACAGTCGACCTCTGGGGTCGTAGCATGGGCTTCCAGCCCGTGGATAATCGACCTCTTAGGTCGATTTGGCACGTAGCATGGGCTTCCAGCCCGTGGATAATCGACCTCTTAGGTCGATTTGGCACGTAGCATGGGCTTCCAGCCCGTGGACACCCAGTTCGAGTGGGAAATTGAGGCGTACCTGGCGTTAGCAGATCCGTAAGAAACACGGGCTGGAAGCCCATGCTACGTTGACGGCAAAACCAAGAACACGGGCTGGAAGCCCATGCTACCTTCCCGTTTGGCTGTCCCGGTTTACTTTGTTTCTCTTTACACCAACCCCGCCTTGCGGTTACTATCCGCCGTCCACCCGGGATGCGCCATGCATGGAGGCTAGGCGATGAACGCAGTCGCGCTATTGCTCGCAGTTGCCACGGTCGGAGTCGACTACGGTTGGCAACGCGCCGAGGACGGCGAGCTGGAGTACATCATCCAGATCGAGCCGGAGCTGCTGGAGACGCTGCGCGACGAAGGCGTGGAGATCGTCAGCCGGATTCACCCCCAGGCCCGCGATATCAAGCGGCTGCGGATCCGGGTGGGCAACAGCCAATTGCCCAAGGAAATCAGCGATCTGATCATCAACAATACGCCGGGCTACGGAGCGTCGGGGCCGCCCGGAAATCGCTCCTCAACACCAACTCAGCCCGCATTCCAGAGCGGAGCCGCGGGAGGAACGGTGCCCGGAGCGGTACCGCCGGCCACTTACGGCGCTCCGCCTGGAGCGTCGCGCTGGGCGGACGGGACCGCGGGCGCACCGGGCGGTAGTTCGGCGGGTGTGCCCGGCGGCGCCTTTTCGGCCGGCGCGAACTCGCCGATGACGGCGCCCACTGGAACGTCTGCGGGGGTGCCCGTGGGAGCGTCCGCGGGAAGCGGCCGTTTTGTTCCGCCGGACCCAACCTATTCCAATCCGCCCGCTCAGCCGGCTCAGGTTCCCGCTGTACCCAGCGGCACGGCAACTTCGCCAGCCGCCGGCAATTTTGCGGGAGCGGCACCAGGTGCGGTGCCGGGTTCAGCGCCCGCGGCGGTTCCCTACGACACCTCGCAGCCACCGGCCGTGCCCAGTGGACTCGGCGGCCAGAATCCGGCCGGGTCGATCGGCTCGGACTCGCGCTATGTCCCCAGCGGCGCCGACCCACGGGAAGAAGTCCGCATTCCGGACAATTCCATGGGTCGTTGGTCTTCGCAGCCCGATCAGCCGTCGGCCGGCAGTTGGAACACGGGGCAGGGAGGCAGCGGCTCAGCGGCCAGCCCCGCCAGCAGTTCGCGGCTGGGAACCGTATTCGGCAACCAGCCGGCTAACCAACCTGGGTCGCCAGCGGATCGTTATGGTGCACCGGCCGGGCAATATGGGACAGCCGCCGGGCAATATGGGACGCCAGCAAGCCAAAACGGGACATCGGCTGGGCAATACGGGACGCCAACAGGTCAATATGGAACAGCCGGGCAATCCGGCGCAGTGGCCGGGCAGCCGGCAACGCCAAACGATCAATACGGCACAGCCGCCGGACAATACGGCATAGCCGCTGGGCAATATGGGACACCGGCCGGGCAATTCGGGACGTCAACAGGTCAATATGGGGCGCCGACTTCGCAGCCCTACGGTTCGTCCGCGGGGCCGACTGGCGGAGTGGCTGGGCAGAGCGGCATCACGGTGGGACCGAACGGGCCATCGTACGGCAGTGTGCCGCAACCGGGGCAAGCTGGTTTCAACAACCAGCAGCCGGCGACCGGTCAGGGCAGCTTCTTTCCCGTCCCCGATTATGGCGGCTACGCTCCCCGCACCGCCGACAACGCCGGGGCCTTGCCGGGTTACGGGCGGGAACCGATCTCTGGCACCGGCACGACCTATCCCAGTTTGCAGCCACCGCTGCAAAACGGCGGCTACCCGCCGTACGACGGAGTCGCTGGACAAGCGAGCGGAGCGGGACGTTTCGGACCGGAAGCTCCGCCGCGAGTACCGGTCGGCGCGGCGGGCGGCGCGAACGATCCGTCCAGTGGCTGGACTCATGCCGGCGGCTCGGGCAGCAACGCTTCGCTCTGGCCCCCGCCGCCGATCACGCCCGCCAGCACCAACGAGCGGCCCGGTTCGCTCGCCGGACAGCCGACGGAGGTCGCCAAGGCTCCGACCGCGGCGGGCTCGGCGGCGGACGATTCCTCCGCTGCACCGCCAGCCGCTTCGTTGCCCGACGATCTGGAGCGGCCCTGGGTGCCGTTGACGCTGACCGTGTTCGGTCTGCTGTTGTCACTGGGGGCGAACGCTTACCTGGCCTGGATCGCCCTGGGCTTGCACGGCCGCTACCGCGACCTGGTCTACGAAATGCGCCGCGCCGAGGCAGTAGCCACGTAATGACCTCTGGGGTCGATTTGCCAGTCCAGGCAAGTTGGAAGATTTGGGATGGCTTCCGGGTGGCCAGGGGGCCGCGTTCCAGCTTAACTGCCACTGCCGCCATCGCATTGCGGGCCCAATAGCGGCGCCTTAGATTGGGCTATTCGGCTACGTTTGACTTGCCGGCAAGTTAAGCCAGGGAGTGGTCTATCTTGAAACGATCCTCTGCGATCTCGCTCGCCTGTCTCGCCTTCTGCCTGGGGTGCGGAGCCGGCGCGACGCCACCGGCCGTTCAATCATCAACTCAAGGTTCCGCCGAACAGGTGGCCGCCGCGGACAATCAGGCGACAGCTCAGACCGAAGCCGGCTCGCGAGACCAGATCGATACCACTCCGGCGACGCGCGAACAACTGGACAGTTACCTGGCCATCTTCACCTCGGCCACGAACTGGACGTATGGCGAACGCACTCCAGGCGAGCTGGCGGGGACCTGGGTGTTGGCCGACGGCGGCGGTCATCGCATTATCTTTGACGTGGACGGTCGCCCGGGGACGTTCAGCGAGGAGCTGGTCAATGGCAAGATGACCGCAGGCATCTACGCGGTCAGCGACCAAGGTCACATCGCCGCCGTTTCCAAGGGGGACGGAATCAGTCTGGGATCCCACTTCAAGTTCGACGGGCAATTCATCTCGGGCCCGCGAGGTCCGAATCCGTCGGTGCGTTGGCAGCGAGTCGATACGTCGCAGTGAGCGACCTCGTGGCACATATCCCAAGAGTCGAATACGACGAACAGTTGGCGGGCTGGATCAAGTTGGACTGGCCGCCGAGTTCGCCCGCCAGCTCCCTGACCGTCAACTTACCAGCATGATGGCACCGCAACGTCTCGGCCCTCGCTGTGCCGAGGAAGTGTCGTCGGGTCTTGCTAATGGGAAAGCCAACCACGGGATGGTGTGATGCCCACCCGACATGGAAGACGATTTCAGTGCGGCTAGTGCGGGACAGACCCAATAAACTCGAACGAGTTATTTGGCAGACAATCACTTAAAATAGCTTGACTTCGGAATATCGTCCTGTTCTATTCGCTAGTGACGATGGTTGGCTTCTAACCCCATCAGTAGCTGTTTCCCATGCGTGGCGCCCACACATGGATCTGGCTGTTCGCCTCGACGACATTAGGTAGTCTCCTCATCTTGGCTGCGGCACTCAAACTAGCGGCCCCTGACTCTTCAAAACTCGATTATTTCGGCTGGCGGCCTTGGCTTCCAGTTGTCAGTCTCCTTGAGGGGGTTGTTGGACTCGCCCTATTGGCAAATTGGTTTCCAAGATTAGCAGCCATTCTGGGTGCCGCGTTGTACACGGTTCTCGCCGCGACTTCCGGCGCCTTATGGCTCCGGGGTGATTTGTCATGCGGTTGTCTCGGTTATCTTGAACTGCATCCTGGATTGATGTGTGCCTTGGACACGGGCGCTGTTATCGTTCTGGCATTCTTCGCCGGCCGAGCAGTCTCTTCAGGGGGGGGGGGGGCGATTGGGCGGGGGGGGGAAATCCCAAAGGCGCTCGACTCCCCCCTTCGGCTCCCCCACCTCGCCACAGGGGCAATGGTCTTTTTGTTTTCACCTCCCCGGGGGGCCGAGGGGTTTGGCCTGGATTGCGGGGGTTTGACCGGTCGAGGGTTCAAACTCCGGGAGCAATTTGACCC
>JAGFJK010000342.1 GCA_024102795.1 Pirellulaceae bacterium | reverse complement strand
CGCAGTCGGAAAGGCCCCTGGCACATGGCCAAGTCCATCGCCACGGGTGTCGGTCTGACCAACGCCTGGCTACAAGAACAAGGACTACTCAGCCTGAAGACCCTCTGGGCGCAACTTGCTCCCCTTCATCGAACCGCCTGATGCGGACCCGCATGCCAGGTGGTGTGGGGGCCGGGCGGGGAAACCCGCCCCGGCTACCCGATTTCGTCGGTATTTCATAGGTCACCTGGCGTCAGTCCAGTACGTTTGGCAATGCGCGTCAGCATACGAGGACCGATTTCCTCATGATCGTGAAACGAGAAAGTGAAATCGGCCCAACCAGGACGTGCCAAGACGCGGTGGGACAAGATTGAAGGAATTCCCGGACATTGTTAGGTTTAGGAGTTGAGTAGGCCTCGGGCCTGTCAGGGTGCCATTGCTTAACCAGGAATGCTACGTTTGAAGGACTTGCTGGCGATCGCCGTGGGGGGCGGCTTGGGAGCGGTCTGCCGATTTTCGGTCGGCCTGTGGGCTCACCAATTGCTCGGCCCGCATTTCCCCTACGGTACGCTGGCAGTCAACGTGGTCGGCTGTTTCCTGCTGGGACTGCTCGCCCACGCCGGCTCGGCGTCGGCGATCCTGCCGGAATCGTTGGGCCTGCCGGCGCGGGTTGGCTTTCTGGGGGCCTTGACGACGTTTTCCACGTTCGGGTACGAAACGCTGCGGTTGGTCGAAACCAGCCAGTGGTGGCTGGCCTTGGGGAACGTCCTGGCCAACCTGCTGCTGGGGCTGTTGGCGGTCTGGGTCGGAACGCTGGCCGCACGGTTGCTGGTGGGCATTGGCTCGTGAACGACGCGTTTGACGGGATCATTCTGGGCAGTGGACACAACAGCCTGGTCCTGCAGGCGTATGCGGCGCGGAGCGGACTGCGGACGGTGTGTCTGGAGCAGGCCGCGGAGGCGGGCGGCGGGTTGCGGACCGAGGAGTTGCCGGCCGGTTCGGGGTTCCGCCACAACACGCATTCGTTCTACCACCGCGGCCTGACGTCGCTGCCCTGGTACTCGGACCTGGAACTGAACTGGCTCGGCGCCAAGTACCTGACGCCACCGCTGAACGTGGCCCTGATCACTCGCGACGGGCGGAGCCTGGAGTGGTGGACCGACTTCGACCAGACGGTGGAGTCGTTCCAGCGGATTGATCCGAGGGACGCCGAGACGCTGCTCCGCTGGCGGCGGCGATTTCGTCCCATCGTGCAGCACATCCTGGCCCCAGAAGCCCAGGCGCCGCCTTTGCCCGGGGACGAACGCGAGCGGCGGTTGCAGCAGACGTTCGAGGGTCGGCTGCTGTGGGATACCAGCCGTCTGTCGCCGCTGGAGTTCGTGCGCCGCGAGTTTCGTCATCCGCTGATTCAGGCCGGCTTGCTTTTCTTCAACGGCTTGCGGGAAGTGGACCTGCGGCAGCCTGGTTTCGGGCACCACATCCCGGCCTTGCTGGCGTCGGACGGGATGGCTCAGATGTGCCGGGGCGGTTCGCGGCAACTGGCCGCGGCCCTGGTGGCGGCCATCCAGGAGGCCGGCAGCCAGGTCCGGCTGAGCACTCGCCCGCGGCGGATTCTCGTCGAACAGGGCCGCGCGGCAGGCGTCGAGACCGACCAGGGCGACCTGCTGCGAGCGCGGCACTTCGTGGCTTCGGGACTCAATCCGCAGCAGACGTTTTTGGAGTTGCTCGACCCGCGGCATCTGCCGGACGTCTGGAGGCAACGGGCCGAGCAGTTCCAGTACAACGTGTTGGCCCCGCTGTTTGGTTTGTATCTGAATCTCCGCGAGCCGCCGGCTTACGCCGCGGCCGCCAACCGGCCGGAGCTGGCCAGGGCGTTCATGGTGATCCTGGGCCTGGAGCACGTCGACCAGTTCCCGGAGATCGTGGCGCACCACGAGGCGGGCAGCATCCCGCCGACCGTGATGTGGGGTTCGTGTCCCAGCCTGTTTGACCTGCGGCAGGCGCCCCGCCAGCAGCACACGGCGTTCATGTGGGAAAAGCTGCCCTATCATCTGCGGGGCAACCCGTCCAATTGGGATGACGAACTGCCGCGGCACGCCGAACGGATGCTCAACCTGTGGACCCAGTACGCACCCAATCTGCCGGGAGCCGTGATCGAGTGGTTCGCCCGCAGCCCCCTGGACGTGGAACGGACCCTGCCCAACATGCGGTTCGGCGATCTGCTGGTCGGAGCTTTCTCGCACGGTCAGATTGGCTATCATCGGCCGTTTCCCGGCGCCGGTCATTACCGGACGCACCTGCCGGGCTTGTACCTGTGCGGATCGTGCTGCCATCCCGGTGGAAATGTGACGGGACTGCCCGGTTACAACTGCGCGCAAGTGCTGCTGGCCGACCTGGGCTTGCCGTCACCGGCGGCTGCGCGAACGTAGCACATAACGAGTGAAAGCACGAACGGAAGACCTGATGACAACGGACTGGGGCGAGTTGCATTGCGTGCGGATCGTGATTGCTCCGCCGTTGGAGTTCGTGGGGGACGTCGCCGCCGCGGATCAATCGCCGCGCTGGTACCTGGATGGCAGTACGCTCGAAGACGTCGAGCGGTTGTTGCACCGGGCCGAATTGCCCGACGACCAGCTTCGACAGCTTCTGGCGACCGCCGAGCCAGTGCCCGCGCTGAACGGAATCTGCCTGTCGCCCAGCCCGGATCGGATCCTGTCGCTCGGCTCCGCCGCGCGCGGCGCGATCTATCATCGCTTGAGCCAGTGCGTGAGCAACGGGCCGCAAGTGAACGCGTTTCGGTTCCTGGGCGAATCATTGCCCGAATGGATCGGGGCGTCCGGGCTGCAGCCAGCGACGGTCGAGCTGATCGAGCCGCTGGTTTATCGCCACGGGCCGTTCCTGTTCTTTGCCGATCTGCCGCTGGTCCTGCCCCGGATTCGGGAGTCCGCCGAACGCACCCTGCTGCTCAAGGCGCTGGCCGGGGAAGTCACCATGCTGATGCGTCTGCGAGTGGGCCCCTGGTCGGACATTGAGCGGCTGGTGAGTTACTGGTCGCATGGCGGGAGAAACAAGGACTTTCGGCCGATCCTGGAGTCGCTGGCTCGCTGCGCGGGCGGCGAGTCGCTGGACGTCGTGCATCTGCTGCCCCCCTTCGCCCGCCGCCTGCTGTACACCTACCCGCGGCCGCCCCGCGGGCCCGGCGATACGCTCAAGGACTGCCACTGGACATCGCTGAACTTCTTCAACGAACTGCCGGACAACCGTTTTCTGGATCTGGAGTTCGTAGTACGGACGATCGAACAGGACTACTACCGGATTTACCACGGCGCGGCGTTCGGCGACCTGGTGATCTTCTGCACTCCGCACGGCGAGGTGTTTCATTCCGCGATTCACGTGGCGGACGAAGTGGCGTTCACCAAGCAGGGAGCGACCACCTCGCGGCCGTGGATGCTGATGCGGATCGAACACCTGCGGTATTTCTACGCCCGCTCGGAACCCGTGGAAATCCGCTACTATCGCCGCCGTTCGGAATTCTGACGAACCGTAGTTTAGCTGATTGACACCCCCCAGATTCACAACTATTCTGGGCCAAAGTTTCCTGGTGCGGCATACCGCCACGAAGCCTGATTGGGTGGCTGAATCAACGCGAGTTCTCGCGTTTCGGCAAAGCGTCGATTCCTACGGTTCATTCTGGTTCGTGATCACGGCAGGACAGGCGGCTCGCAACGCTGCGTGTGGGGGGAAGCTGTGAGTCGGTCCAGTGACGGGAATCTTTGCGCCCACCTGCGGTCTTCGGCGCGGTGAAATCCGCGCTTGTTTCTCAGTTCTGCGTTCGCAACGTCGGTGTTTACTGATTCCAAACCTGCCCCGGTTCTCGATGAAGGTGCGCCATGGCTCGACGGTCCTCTCCCCGCAAGTCCCGCTTGAATCGTCACCAGCAATCGCCCGCTCGCCCGTCGCGACGGCGTTTGGCCCTGCGTTTCGAACCGCTCGAAGACCGCCGCCTGCTGGCCGTGCGAGTCTGGGACGGCGGCGGCGGGACGCCCAACTGGTCGGACGCGGATAACTGGGTGGATGACGTCGCGCCGCTGAACCACGACGAACTGGTCTTTCCCGCCGGCGCCGCGCAACTGAACAACCAGAACGACCTGGCCGACGGGACGATCCTGATGGCAATCTCGTTCACCGGTTCCGGTTATCAGATCACCGAGGCGACGCCGGGCAACAATTCCCTGGTGGTGACCGGTGGCATTACGTCGAATCCGGCCGCGGGCGACAACAGCCTGCTGGTCCCCCTGCGGATGATCAACACGCAGACGTTCGCCTCGTCCAATCCCGGCAGCACGCTGACCTTGGAAGCGGTCGACACCGGCAACCTGTTCACGTTGTTTCTGAACGGCGACGGCACGCTGGTCATCCAGGACACGATCAGCGGCACCGGCAGCATCGACAAGCGGGGCACGGGTACGGCCGTTTTGTCCGGCGCGAACACGTACGAGGGCCTGACCAACGTGGTCCAGGGCGTGCTGCGGATCACCGACGGCGCCGCGCTGGGAGCGGTCACGGGACCGACGCTGGTCGGTAGCGGCGCGGCCCTGGAGATCGACGGCAGTGGCGGCAGTGTGAACGTCGGGGCTGAACCGCTGCAACTGGCCGGCCGCGGCATCAACGGCGTGAACGACCAGTTCGGCAGCACCGGCGTGCTGCGGAACCTGGCCGGCGACAACTCCTGGGCCGGCAACGTCTCGCTGTCCGGCACGGTGGTGATCGGCTCGGACGCCGGTACGATCGATCTGGGCGGTGTGGTCGGCGCGCCGAACCTGGGCGGCAACAACCTGCTCAAGCTCGGCGCCGGCGCGCTGGAATTCAGCGGCAACCAGTCGAACACGTACAATGGCACGACCTTCGTCAACGAAGGGACATTGATCCTGAGCAAGACCGGCGGCGCGGTGGCGATCGCCAACAACCTGGTGATCGGCGACCACCTGGGCCCGGCCAATTCGGACGTCGTGCGTCTCACGCAGCCCGGCCAGATCGCTCACCTGGATTTGACGGGCACTCAGAACCGCACGCTCACCATCCGCGGCACGGGCCAACTCGATCTGAACGGCCAGGCCGACACCGTGGGCAATGTGACGTTCGAACGCATGCCGACCGCCGCCGGGTCGATCGTCGACTCGCTGGGCGGTGGCCTGCTGACGCTGGAAGGCAACCTGACCGTCAACAGCAGCATCAACGGCACGACCGGCTTGACGCCCGCCGCCGTGATCTCGGCCAATCTGGACCTGGGTTCGCTGCCGCGGACGTTTGCCGTCAACGACAGCAACCTGGTGGCCGACGCGCAGCCGGCCCCCGACCTGGTCATCTCGGGTGACATCAGCGGCGCGGCGGGCGTGCACCTGGCCAAGACGGGAGGCGGCTACCTGTCGCTGTCCGGCAACAACACGTTCCTGGGCACGCTGTACGCCGCCGGATTCCTGGGAATCGGCAGCGACACGGCCCTCGGCGCGGGCACCGTGTCGATCAGCGCCACGGTGTTCGCCGAGGGAGGAGCCAGGACGATCGTCAACCCGATCCTGGCCGATGGCACGCTGGGCGTCGGCGGCACGAACGGGTTGACCTTCACCGGGCCGGTCAATCTGACGTCCAACCGCACGTTCCGGATCATCGAGCCGACGCAGGTCACCGAGTTCCAAGGCGTGATCGGCGAACAGCTCGGCTCGCGCTCTCTGGCCATCGACGGTCCGGGCACAGTGGTCATCGCCGGCCCCACTCGGCTCAGCGGCACGCTGACGATCAGCAGCAACAGCCTGCTCAGCCCGCTCTCCTCCAATCAGAATCTGTCGCCCATCCTCAGCGGCGGCACCTTGATTGTGCGCGACAACGGCACGCTGCGGAACCTGACGGGCTTCAACATGAACCAGGACAGCCGACTGATCATCGACAACACCAGCACGAACCTGGACGACCGCCTGGGCGACGTGACTGTGACGATGAACGGCGGCACGATCGAGCTGGTCGGGGCGCCCGGCGCCGACACCCGCGAGGTGATGGGCAGCATCACGTCCAACGTGGGACACAACGTGCTGCGGCTCACGCCCGGCGCCGGCGGCACGGTGGAACTGAACCCCAACAGCCTGGGCACCAACGGCGGCGGGGCGCTGGAGTTCACGGCCACGGGCACCGACCTGGGCGGAGCGGACGCCCGGCTGCGCTTCCTCAATACGCCGGGCCTGACCAGCTTCGTGATCAACCGCTCGTTCATCACTCACTCCGGCGGCACCGACTCGGCGACCTACGACGCGGTGCGGGGCGTGATCCCGTTCCAGGATTACTTCGTCGATCCGGCGGACCTCAGCACCGTGCCAACCACCGGCAATGTGCTGCTGACCAGTTCGCGCATCCTGACCGGCAACGCCAACTTCAGCTCGCTGATCCTCCGCGGCAGCGGCGTCGACATCGATACGAACGGGTTCCAGTTGCAGATCACCAGCGGCCGGATCCTGGACGACGGCGGCAACTCGATCAGCGGCGGCGGCACGCTGACCACTGGCAATACGAATCCAGTCAACATCACCACGCTGGCCGGCACCTCCACAATCAGCGCCGTGATTTCCGCGACCACCACCGGCGGATTCACCAAGACCGGCGCCGGCACGCTGCTGCTGACCGCCGCCAATGCCTACGCGGGCAACACCGAAGTCGGTTCCGGTGTCCTGCGGATCACCAACGACCAGGCGCTGGGCAACCCGGCGCAAGCCACGATCGTCCGGGACGGAGCGGCGCTGGAACTGCAAGGCGTGAACGTCGCGGGCGAGCAGGTCTCGCCGCTGGGCAGCGGCATCAGCGGCGCCGGGGCCGTGCGTTCGGTCGGCGGCGTGAACTCCAGTTGGAGCGGCAACGTCGCGTTGTCGTCCAACGCCGTTGCGCTGGGAGCGGACCCCGGCACGCAGCTCGCGCTCAGCGGCGTGGTCAGCGGCCTATCCCACTTGATCACGTCGGGCGGCGGCACCATCGAACTGGCCGGCACGGCCAACAACACCTACACCGGCAGCACCTTCGTGGTGGAAGGCACGCTGCTGCTGAACAAGAGCCCCGGAATCAACGCCGTCGGCTCGACCAACGGCACCTGGCTGGTCGTCGGCGACGGCGTGGGGACCGACACGGTGCGCGTAATGCAGAACGAGCAGATCTTCCACAACTATGCGATCAGCCAGGGCCAGCATGTGCTGCTCAGCCCCTCCGGCGTGGTCGACCTGGCCACCGACAACACGTCGGAAAGCATCGTCGCCTTGTGGACGCAAAGCGGCGGCGGCAGCGGCGGCCAACTGGCCCTGGGCGGCGCCAGCACGCTGAACATCAACACCACCGTGCAGCACTTCACCTTGCCCGGCGGCGGCACCGCGGACATCAGCGGCGGAACGCTTGCCTTGAGCCCCGCCATCACGGCGACCAATCGGGTCTTTGTGGTCAACGACGACGGCGCCCCGGCCGTCGACTTGAACATCTCCTCAACCATCGTCCCCGGCGGATTCCCCACGCACTCGCTGACCAAGTTTGGTCTGGGGACGCTGGAGCTGAGCGGGTCCACGTCCAACACCTACCAGGGCAACACGAACGTCAACGAGGGCACGCTGCGGCTGAACAAGAGCGGCGGAGCGGCTCCGTTCGCCAGCACGACGCTGGACGTGGGCGACGATGTGTTCGGCGTCGAGGCCGATCGGTTGGAACTGGCCGCGGCGGACCAGATTCCCGACAACGTCTTCGTCCGCGTCGACTCGTCGGGCCGCCTGGATCAGATGGGGCACAACGAAACGTTCGACCGCCTGCTCGTGAGCTTTGGCAACTACGTCACCGGCGGCGGCGACTTGACGCTGGCCGGTCCCGGCACCAGCGGCCGCGTGCTGGACATGTCCGCCGGTACCATTGACACCAGCAGCGGTACCCTGACGCTGGCCGGCGGCAACCTGCTGACCAACGGCACCATTACCCAGGCCCGGATCGCGGGCAACCTGGATCTGGGCGGTGCCTCGCGCACCTTCACCATCAACAACGGCGGCAACGTGGCGATCGATACGGAGATCTCGGCCGTGATCTCCAACGGCAGCCTGACCGTCGATGGCAACGGCGGCGAAGTCCTGCTGTCGGGAGCCAATACGTTCGCCGGCGGGCTCTCGAACAACACCAACACCTTCGTGCTGCTGGGCCACGACAGCGGGCTGGGCACGGGCACCTACACGCGCGGGCCGGCGAACACGCCGCGGCTGGTCGCCTTCGGCGACGATCGCACGGTAGCCAACCCGATCGACATGCAAGGCACGTTCCGCGTGGAAGGTTTCAACGACCTGGCGTTCACCGACCCGGGCGGCATCAATCTGTCGGCCAACCGCACGTTCGACATCATTGGCGCCGGCCAGGTCGTCACGATCGCGGGGCCGATCACCGAGTCGGGCGGGGCCCGCAGCCTGAACAAGGGTGGCCGCGGCATGCTGGTGCTGGAAGGGAACAACACCCACACCGGCGCGACGACGGTCAATACCCAGGGCGGCGTGCTGATCCTGGAAGGCAGCAACACCACGACGGGCACCTTCACGGTCGGCGATTTCAGCAACGGCATCCTCCGCGACAACGCCACGCTGCCCGCGGTCAACACGCTGTACAACATCGGTTACGGATCGACGCTGAGCGTCGACAACACGGCCACGAACCTGGGCGACCGCCTGCTGGATGCGACTCCCGTACGGGTGAACGGCGGGAGTTTTGAGTTCCTGGCTTCGACCAGCGGCGCCAGTTCCGAAACCTTTGGCCAGTTGCAGGTGTTCACGGCCCGCAGCGGCGAAGTGCACCTGGTCAACCACGGCCCGTTCGGCTCGACGATCACCTCGGGTTCGCTGAGCCTGGGGGGCGATTCGGGATGGACGCTGCGCGGCACGGGAGCGGAAATCGGCGGCGGGATGAACCAGTTGGTGTTCACCAGCGCGCCCGGACTGACCGGCGGCGTTATCAGCCGCGCCCGGATCGTGGATGGCTCGGGCCTGGACTTCGCCACGCACGGCGGCGCCGCCACGCCGGTGGTCGCAGCGCCGTTCTCGAATGACATCAACACGGTTGGCGGGAACGTGAAACTGACCGGAGCGGGCGGCGAGGTCACGGCGCTGGCCGGCTCGCTCAGCATCAACGCCCTGCTGCTGGCCGGCGGCACCGACGTCACCGAGGTGGGCGGACCGCACACGCTGACCGTGACCAGCGGCTTCGTGGGCGTCGAGGGAGGCGCGAGCGACATCACGATCGGGACGCTCAACTTCGGCGCCACTCGGGCCGTGTTCGTCGCCAACAGCAGCTTGAACGTGGACGCCATCGTCGCTGGAACCAATGCCACCGAAGGCCTGGTGAAGGCGGGCGAGGGCACGCTGATCCTGAGCGGTGCGAGCGCCAACACTTTCACCGGCCGCGCGCTGATCGGCCAGGGGATTCTGGAAGTCGCCAAGAGCGGCGGGCTGGGAGCGGGCGTGACCGTTGCCAACCGCAGCGACATCAGCTCCTACGCGCAGCTCGTCCTGGACGGCAGCCTGGCTCCGATCGCCGTCGGCGACGAGCCGCTCGTGGCCCGCGGGTCGGGCTTCCTGAACGATAACACGGGCGGCATCCGCAGCCTGGCCGGCGCCAACACCTGGACCGGCAACATCGATCTGGAAAGCAACCCCACCACCTTTGGCATCGATGCCGGTTCGCTGCAGGTGTCGGGGCAACTGGTCGGAGACCTGAATACGCTGGTTTCGACCGGAAACGGTCTGACCAAACACGGCGGCGGCACCCTGGAGCTGGGCGGTCCGAATCCGAACAACTTCACCGGCCAGACGACGGTCAACCAGGGCACGCTGATCTTGAATAAGCCGGCGGGCGTCGATGCCATCGGCGGCAACCTGGTCGTCGGCGACGCCCTGGGCGGCGACAACGCCGACCAGGTGATCCTGATGGCCGACGAGCAGATCGCCCACGTGGCCGCCAGAACCCATACCGTCCAGGCGTCGGGACTGCTGAACCTGAACGGCTTCAGCGAAACGATTGGGCACAACAGCACCACGGCCCTGAACGTCAACATGGGTCCCACCTACAGCGGCGACGTGATCATCTCCGGCGGCGGCCAGTTGTCGCTGGACGGTTTCGCCGTGGCCAACCAGGGCAGCATCGTCAGTGGAGCCAACTTCGGTGCGACCACGACCGCCTCGCCGCCCGCGACCATCCAGGGCAGCGGCACGCTCGACCTGGGCTCGGTCAGCCGCATCGTCAACGCGGGCGACTCCGGGCCGGTCCGCGACCTGGAAATCAGCACTTCGATTGCCAGCTCGGCCGGCGGTTCCGAACTGCGCAAGGACGGCGCCGGCGGGTTGGCTCTGCTGGCGGACAACGCCGCCGCGGGACTCGACAACCTGCAGCACAACGGCGGCACGCTGATCGTGGGCCACAACGGCGCACTGGGCAACGGCACCTTGAATCTCAGCGTCAGCGTGGTCATCCAGGGCGACGACGACAGCACGCCGCGCACGATCGGCAACCCGCTGACCCTGACCAACGCCGCCGCCGCGACGACGCTGACCGTCGGCAACTTCCAGGGTCTGGCCCCGCTGACGTTCACTGGCCCGATCATGAACACGGCCACACAGAACCGCTCGTTCACCCTGCAGAACTCGAACACCACGTTCACCGGCGACCTGGACAACAACGGCCGTCCGCTGACCATCACCACGGTCGGCAGCTTGACCACGCAGGCCGGCAACGTGACCAGCTACGACGGGCGGTTGCAGAACCTGACCACGCTGACCAAGAACGGCGTCGGTTTCGGTACGCTGGCGCTAGGCAACGACAACGATCAGACGGGACTGACCACCGTCAACCAGGGCACGCTGATCGTGCGGCATGGCGACGCCTTGGGCGCGGACGGCCTGCAGTCCAACGACACGTTCATCAATACGAACTCGGTTCTGGCACTGGACGGCGTGTCGATCGGCAACGAATTTCTGCGGATCGGCCAGACAACGGCCTTCCACCTGCCAGGCTCGCTGCCGATTCCCGGCGGCCAGCAGTTGCAGGGCGTTGGTTCGCTGCAAAACTTGAGCGGCACCAACACCTGGGGCACAGGCGCCACGGAGATCCGCCTGAACAGCAATCCCACCGATATCCAGGTCGCGGGCGGCTCCCAACTGACGTTCAACGGCAACGTCATCGGCAGCGGTACGTTCACCGCAACCGCGGGTGGCAATCAATTCGTCAAACTGGGCGACGGCACGCTCGTGCTGGCCGGCTCGGTGGCCAACAACTACACAGGCCAGACCAGCGTCCTGGAAGGCGTGCTGGTGCTGGACAAGGCGGCCGGCACCAACGCCCTGGGCGGCACGCTGCTGGTCGGCGACGGCCTGGGCAGCGAACTGGTGGTCTGGAACGCCGACGAACAGATCCCGAACGTCACGGTGATTGCCCATTCCTCGGCCACGTTGGACTTGAACGGCCGCACGGAAACGATCGGCACGCCCGTGCTGGGTGTCGGTCCCTTGCAAAGCGCCAGCGTGATTGGTGGCGGGACGCTGGTTGCTGGCGGCGCGCTGCTGGTGCCCACCGACGCGAGCGTGTCCGTTGCCTCGCCGCCCGCGACGTTCACGGGCACCTACGACCTGGGCACCGCCAGCCGCGAGTTCCGCGTGTCCGATGGTCCGGCGGCCGAGCAGCTTGTGATCGACGGCGAAATCCGCGACGGCGGCGCGAACATCGGCGTCAACAAGACGGCCTACGGCGCGGCCCGCTTCACGGGCGCGGCGCCCAATACCTACGACGGTACGACCACGGTCAGCCAGGGCGTGCTGATCCTGGACAAGGGCGCCGGGATCAACGCTTTCAACGGACCGCTGACCGTCGGCAACGGCATCGGCCAGCAGGACGACGACCGATTGGTGTCGCTGCACGACAACCAGATCCCGTCGGTCGGCACGACCACCATCAACAGCTCCGGCTTCCTGGACCTGACGAACAACAACAATCCGCTGAACGCCACGACCCTGGTCGCGGGGCAGGTGGCCGGAGGCCGGATCGATTCGGGAACCGGCACGCTGACGATGGGCAACAACTTCACGGTCAACGTCGCGGGGACAGGCCAGACGTCGTCGCGGATCGAAGGCAACCTGGATCTGAATGGCAGCCGCACGCTGACCGTCAACAGCCGCCAGGCGGCGGTCGATACGCCTGACGAATTCCAGGTGATCGAGCTGACGGGAGCGACCGGCGGCACGTTCACGCTGTCGTTCCTGGGCCACGTCACAGTGCCGATCGCCTTCAACGCGCCGCCTACCGGAGGCGGGTCGGTCGAGGGGGCGCTGCGCGGCCTGCAGACGATCACCGGCCAGAACGTCTCGGTCCAGTCGCCGCGGCCAGGTACCTACTACATCTTCTTCCGCGACGGCCTGGGCAAGACCGACGTGCCGCAACTGGGGATCGACGACGCATTGCTGACCGGCGCCAGCGGCACGCCCCACGTGATCACTCGGCACGACGGCTTCGAAACCATCGAACTCGATCTGCCCGCCCTGGTCACCAATGGGGCCCTGGCGAAGAACAATTCGGGCGCCCTCCGCCTGTCCAACGCCAACACCTACGCGGGCAACACGTCGCTGAACGGCGGCTTCCTGTTGCTGGGCAGCGACAGCGATGCGGGTTTGACCGCTGGCCCTATCGGCACGGGCATGTTAACCGTGGGCGGCGTCAGCGCACTGCGGGCCGACGGCACGGATCGCACGCTGCACAATCCGCTGGTGCTGAACACCACCCTGCAGTTCACCGGCGCCAACGGCCTGACGCTCGACTCGGCCACGCCGCTGCAACTGACGGCCAATCGCACCTTCTTCGTCGCCGATCCCGCGATGACCGCCACGCTGGAGACCACCGTCAGCCAGAACGCCGCCGGCCGGCAGTTGACCAAGGCGGGCGCCGGCACGCTGCTGCTGAACGCCAACAACTCCTACACCGGCAACACGAACGTCAATGCCGGTTCGCTGGGCGGTGACGGCAGCGTGGCGGGCCCGCTGATCGTGGACAACGTCGCCACGGCCGCGCCGTACGACAATCCGTCCGACGTGGCGCCCGGCAATTCGGCCGGCGTGCTGGGAACGGGCAACGTGGTGTTCAATCTGCAATCCAGCTTCACCGTCGATCTGCTGGGACCCGCCGGTCCGGGCGTGCCGGTGGCTGGCGTGGACTACGACCAACTGGACGTGACCGGCACGGTGACGCTGGGCGCGGGTGTCGCCGACCTGGTGTTGAACGTGGGTCCGATGTTCGCCCCCGCGCTCGGCAGCCGCTTCACGATCATTCAGAACAACCTGGCCGATCCGGTCAGCGGCTTCTTCACCGGGCTGCCCGACGGCACGATCTTCGTGTTGGGCTCGCGCAACGTCCGTATCGATTACGACATCGAGGGTTCGACCGGCTTGCCCGGCAACGACGTGGTGCTGACCTTGCTGCCCTCGGGCACGATTTATGTGAACGACGACTGGGTCGGCACCCCGCTGGGCTCCGACCCCGATGGCCCCGGCCCGGCCAATATCTTCGGTTACGATGCCTTCGCCACCATCCAGGAGGGTGTCGATTTCGTGGCGGTTGGCGGTACCGTCAACGTGTACGACGGCAACTACGGGACCGAAAACGTGGCGGTGGCCGACGACATGTCGCTGCACCAACTGCCCGACGTCGATCCTCCGCTGCTGATGGCCTCGCTGACCACGGCCGTGGGCGTCAACCTGGGACTGGCCGGCAACTGGACCGCCAGCGGGAACTACAACTTCGGCGGGCCAGTGATGCTGGAGGCCGCCACCAGCCTGGCGGGCGGTACCGCCAGCTTCTCGCCGCTGGCCACAATCGACGGTGCCTTCCCCCTGGCGCTGCAGATGGATACGGCGGCCGGCACGGTCAACTTCGGAGCGCCCGTGGGCGGCACCACGCCCCCGACAGCGCTGGACCTGGACGCTTTCAATCTGACCCTGGCCGTGGCGGTCAACATCCAGGGCCCGCTCGACATCCAGTTGACCGACCTGCTGACGATCGCCCCCGGCGGATCGCTGGCCAGCAACGGCGGCCCGATGACGCTGGCGGCCGGCAACATGGATCTGCAAGGTCCGGCAAGCGCGGGCACGGGCAGCATCGACGTGTTCTCCACGAATCCCGTCCGGACCATCGCCCTGGGCAGCGGCGCGGCGGTGATGGGCAGCGGTATCGACAGCGGCACCGCCGCCTTCGCGCTGGTCGACGCCGAACTGCACCTGATCACCACCAGCGGCACGCGCACGTTCCACGGCAATCCGGGCAGCAACGACCTGATCAACGTGCATTACACGGGTGGCGCCAGCGACCCGCTGCGAGTGGCCGGGGAAAGCGGCGACGATACGTTCTTCGTCCGCCCAAGCGCCACGGCGCCCACTCAGATCCTGGGCGGCGATCCCACCGTGCCCACGGGCGACACGTTGAACCTGGACCTGAGCGGGCTGGCCACGCCGCTGGTCGTAGACACGGTCCTGGGCATCGCCCTTTCGCCCAGCATCGCCGCCACCACGTTCGTTCAGATCGAAACCATTTCGGTCCTGGACGACTCCGGCCTGATCCCCACTCAGATCGGCGACCTGTATGTCCGCGGCACGGCGTTCCGCGACCGCGTGACGTTCACCTCCTGGAACGACGGCGGCGTGAAGCTGCGGATCGACAACCTGTCGCTCGGCGGCAGCCTGACGTTCGCCGAACATTTTGGCCTGGACATGGTCGGCGATCAGGTCCTGACGCGGCTACTGGTGTATGGCGGACTGGAGAACGATTTCATCACGGTGGCCTCGCACGTGGTCGATGCGGGCAATCAGCCGATCCCGGTGGAATTCCACGGCGAGCAGGGGGACGACTACCTGGCCGGAGCCAACGCGGATGACGTGCTGGTCGGTGGCCCCGGCAACGACCGGCTGCTGGGCGGCAACGGCAACAACACGTTGTTCGGCGACGGCAACTTGCCGGATATGAATGGTATTCCGGTCGAGGACCTTACGCCCACCGGTGACGGCCACGACCAACTGACCGGCGGCACCGGCAACGACGTGATCTTCGGTGGCGGTGGCAACGACCGGCTGCACGGCGGCGCGGGCAACGACTACCTGCACGCCGGCAGCGGCAACGATCAGGCCGACGGCGGCCAGGATGACGACGTGCTGATCGGCGCCGACGGCAATGATACGCTGGCGGGCTCGTTTGGCAACGACATCATGCTGGGCGGCCAGGGCGCGGACGACCTGCAGGGTGGCGATGGACTGGACGTGCTGCTGGGCGGGCTGGATCTGGATCGCGTGCGCGGCAACGCCGGCAACGACCTGGTCGTGGGCGGCACGGCGACCGGTGTCAGCGATACCACGACCGACGCGGCACTGCGAGCGATCCTGGCCGACTGGGTCACCAACAACCCGGCGGTTCCCTCCGGACTGGGAACTTTGCAGGGTGACGGCGTGCAGGATCAGTTGATCGGCGACAGCGGCGACGACCGCTTCCACCTGAGCACCGACTTGCTCATGGAAGACCGGGTGTTTGACTTCGGCCCCGGCGACGGGTTGCTGCCGTAAGGCGGAGCCTGGTCGTGGAGGGCCTCGGCGTTGGCGACGGGTGTCGAGCCTGTTCGATAAGATGGGCCTCAGACCGGTCCTACGCCGAGGCGGCCACCTGGAACCGCCGGACTTTTTCCAGGTCCACTTCGACACCCAGGCCGGGAGCGTCCGGCGGAGCGAGACTGCCCCGCTCGATCCGCAACGGCTCGCGGATCACGTCGTCGACCAGCCCGTAGTAGGTGCAGTCGTTGGCCAGCGAGAAGTTGGCCGTCGAAGCGGCCAGGTGCAGCATGGCCGCCGTCTTGAGTCCCAGGTCATGCGCGCAGTGCATCACGCAAGGCACTCCGGCCGAAGCGGCCAGGTCGGCCACCAGCTTGCAGGCCTTCAACCCGCCGCACTGGTAGGTGTCGGGCAGCAGCACGGCGGCCGCCTCCAATTCCAGGATCCGCCGCACGACGGCCAGCGTGGTGACCGATTCGTTCAGCGCCAGCGGCGTACTGGTTTCGCGGCGGATGCGCGCCGACTCCTCCAGCAGATCGGCTGGCATCGGCTGCTCGAAATACTGCAAGTTGTAACGCTCCAGGTCGCGAGCCAACTGGCGGCAGACGTCGGGCGAGTAGCCCGTGTTGGGATCGATCCGCAGGTGAAGCTGATCGCCCACGGCGTCGCGAATGCCGCGGACCATCGCCAGGTCCTCTTCGGGATCGCGCCCGGCCTTGGTCTTCATCGTGGAGAAGCCCTGCTCGACGTATTGCCTGGCGATCTGGCCCGCCTCGTCCGGCGGGCGGATTCCCATGCAGGCCGCCAGCTCCACGCGGGGCCGCAGCAGGCCGCCCCACAACTGGTACAGCGGCATCCGGCAGGCTTTGCCCAGCAAGTCCCACATCGCCATCTCGACGCCGCTTTGCACGTAGCCGCCGTCCAGGCCCCACTGACTGTACAGGGCTTCGATCGCCGCCGCGTCGCGCCCGATCAGCAGGCCGCGCAACCATTCGGCTTCCCGCCCCGTCAGTTGTTCGCCCAGGTACCGCTGAGGCGCCTCGCCCCAGCCGACCAGCCCGTCGGCCGTTTCCAGCCGCACCAGCAGGGCCGACGTGCTGAACCCGGCCCGGTAACGCGACTGGTACGGCGCGATCGGCGGCTTCTGCGGCACATCCACCAGAAACGTCTCGACGGACGCGATCTTCATGGCAAACAACTTTCGCTTTCAGGCCGCCGCACGGCACTCCTTGCCGGCGCTTCGGGTTCCACTCGGATTCCAGGCGGGCTGCCCATTCAGAGCAACTGGACCACGGCGGGCGCCACGTGGTGCGTCTGGACGGCGCCCAGCAGCGTGTGCGCGGTCAGGTCGTAAATGGCGACGTTCAGCAACTGGCCGGCTTGCCGCAACGTGCCGTCAAAGACCACGATGCGGTCGCAGTGCGTGCGCCCCATCATCTGCAGCACGGGCCCCGTGTCGCCGCGCCTCTGAGCGGCCTTGCTGGGGCCCTCGACCAGCACCTCGACCGAGCGGCCGAGAAACTGCTGGTTGTCTTCCTCGCTGATCTGGTTCTGCAACTGCAGCAGCTCGTTGTTGCGCCGCTGCTTCACCGCGTACGGCACGTCGTCGGGCAGCCGCTGCATCGCCTTCGTGCCGGGCCGCTCGCTGTACTTGAAGATGAAACTGTTCTTGAACCGGTACTCGGCGACCGCCCGCACGGTCTGCTGGAACTCGTCCTCCGTTTCGCCGCAGAATCCCACGATGAAGTCGCTGGACACCGCCGCCTCGGGCAGCTTCTCGCGGATCCGCTCCATCATCCGGCGGTAGTCGTCGGCCGTGTAGCCGCGCTTCATCCGCTCCAGCACGGCCGTCGATCCGCTTTGCAGCGGCACGTGCAGGTAGGGCGAACACTTGGGCAACTCGCGCACCGTCTCCAGCAGCTCGTCGCTCATGTCCTTCGGATAATTCGTGACGAACTTCAGCCGGCGAATCCCCGGCACGTCGTGCAGCATCCGCAGCAGATCGGACAGCCGCGTGGTGCGAGCGCCATCGGAGTAGCGGTAGCTGTTGACGGTCTGTCCCAGCAGCGTGATCTCCAGGCAGCCCTGGTCGGCCAGCACGCGGGCCTCGTCCAGAATCTGCTCCGGCGGCCTTCCCTGTTCGGGCCCCCGCGTCATCGGCACCACGCAGTAGGTGCAGAACTTGTCGCAACCAATCTGGATCCGCAGGTAGGCCTGGAACGGAGTGGGCCGCATGGTGGGATCGCGCAGCGGATCGAACGTCTCGTGGCTGCGCTTGATCTCAGGCAACGGCCCATCGGTCCGATCCAGACTGACCGCCGCCTGCCGCCGCTCGCCCTTCGCCGCCCGCTCGATCAGCTCCGGCACCTTGTGCAGTTGTCCGGGGCCCACGATCAAGTCCACGTACGGCGCCCGTTCGAAAATCAACTGCTGGTCCTTTTGAGCCATACAGCCCAGGACGCCGATGATCTTTTCCGGATGCTGCCGCTTCGTGCCCCGCAGCTTGCCCAGCGCACTGTAGATTTTGTCCTCGGCATGCTGCCGCACGCTGCAGGTGTTGAACAGGATGGCGTCCGCTTGCAGCGGATCCGACGTCAGCTCGTAGCCGTGCTGCCGCAGGCTGGCCACGACCATCTCGCTGTCCAGCACGTTCATCTGGCAGCCGACCGTTTCGATGTACAAACGCTTGGTCATGAGCAGTCCGGAATACCATGGGGGAGCCGACCAGGGCGCACGCCGCCGTGCGGCACCAGACCCCATCGTAGCATGATCGGCCCGGATCGGACGATTGCAAATTGCAAACTGACAACTGACAACTATTTACTCGTGTTCAATTGCGCGCGAGCGGCGGCGACAATGCCGTCCGGCGTGATGCCGAACCGCTCGTACAGTTGCTCGAACGGAGCGGACGCGCCGAAGCCAGTCATGCCGACGAACACGCCCGCCGGACCCAGGTACTTGTCCCAGCCCTGGCGCACTCCTGCCTCGACCGCCACGCGAGCGGTGACGGACGCCGGCAGCACCTGCTCGCGATAGGCCGCGTCCTGCTGATCGAACAGCTCCCAGCAAGGCATGCTCACGACGCGTGCCGGGATGCCGTCGGCCTGCAACTGCTGGCGGGCTTCCAGGCACAGAGCCACCTCGCTGCCTGTGGCCAGCAGCAGGACTTGCGGCAGGCCCCCGTCGGCCTCGGCCAGCACGTACGCGCCCCGTTGGACGCCCGCGGCCGGTCCATAGTGCTGGCGGTCGAGCGTGGGCAGGTTCTGCCGCGTGAGCACGATGGCGGCCGGGCGCTGGCCGAGCGGCAGAATCGTGCGGTACGTTTCGGTCACTTCGTTGGCGTCGGCCGGGCGGAACACCAGCAAGCCGGGAATCGCCCGGCACGCCGCCAGGTGTTCGACCGGCTGGTGCGTCGGGCCGTCCTCGCCCAGGCCGATCGAATCGTGAGTCAACACGTAGATCACCCCGCGGCCCATCATGCTGCTCAATCGCAAGGCGGGCCGCAGGTAATCGGTAAAGACAAAGAAGGTGCCGCAGTACGGCCGCAGCCCGGCCAGCGACAGGCCGTTGCAGAGGGAGGCCATGGCATGTTCCCGCACGCCGAAGTGCAGGTTGCGGCCGCCGGGCGAGCTGGCCGACAGGTGCCCGGCGTCGGGCAGCTTGAGCAGCGTGTTGTTGGACGGCGCCAAGTCGGCCGAACCGCCCACCAGCCACGGCAATCGGGCGGCGAGCGCGTTGAGCACCTGGCCGGAAGAGGCCCGCGTGGCGAGCCCCTTGGCGTCGGGCGGAAACACCGGCAGATCGGCCGACCAGTCGTCCGGCAGGCGGCCCGTCCAGATCGCTCGCAGTTGCGAGGCCTCCGCCGCGTGCTGTTGTTCGTAACGGGCATACTCCGCCTGCCACCGTTCGAACTGCTCCCGCCCGCGGCGGCCGATCCCCTCGTCAAAATGCTCGCGGACTCCAGCCGGCACCAGAAACGTCTGGTCCTCGGGCCAGCCGTAGACGGCCTTGGTCCGCCGCACTTCGTCCTCGCCGAGCGGGCTGCCGTGCGCTCCGGCCGTGTTGGCTTTGTTGGGCGAACCGAAAGCGATGACGCTCCGCACAACCATCAGCGTGGGCCGGGCCTGTTCCGCTTGGAAGGCCCGCAGCGCCGCCCGGATCGCGTCCAGGTCATTGGCGTCGTCCACGCGGACCACGTGCCAGCCCAGGGCGGCGAAACGAGCGGCCACGTCCTCGCTGAACGCCAGATCCGTGGAACCTTCGATCGTGATCCGATTGTCGTCGTAGATCCAGCACAGGTTCGACAGGCCCAGGTGCCCGGCCAGCGACGCCGCCTCGCAGCCGACGCCCTCCATCAAGTCGCCGTCGCTGCACAGCGCGTACACGCTGTAACCGAACAGATGCAGGCCAGGCCGGTCGTACCGAGCACTCAGCCAGCGGCCGGCAATCGCCAGGCCGACGCTGTTGGCCACGCCCTGCCCCAAGGGACCCGTGGTCGTCTCGATCCCGGCCGCCTCGCCATACTCCGGGTGCCCCGCGCAGGGACTGTGCATCTGGCGGAAGTTGCGGATGTCGTCCAGCGAAATCGACGGTTCGTCCAGCGGCCCGCCTTGAGCGTCTGTCATGCGCACTCCGGCCAGGTGCAGCACCGAGTAGAGCAGCATCGAAGCGTGGCCGCATGACAGCACGAAGCGGTCGCGGGCCGGCCACAACGGCTGAGCGGGATCGTACCGCAGAAACTCGTTCCACAGCGTGTACACCACCGGCGCCAGCGCCATCGGCGTACCCGGATGGCCACTGTTGGCCCGTTGCACGGCGTCCATCGAGAGAGTGCGGATGGTGTCGATGGCCAGTTGACGGACGCTGGCGTCGGAAGCGGTCATGGAGCGCCTTTCGGTTTCACGCAACTCACGAACTGGCGGACATCAAGCGACAAACGGGCGACAACCCGCGCCGAGGCTCAAGACCCTCGGCCTTTTGCCCCGAAGTCCCTTGGTATCAATAGGTTATCGCATGGAAACGGCGTACGGAACCGTGCAATGTACCGGTCTTGCCAAGCGCCGTCAACGCGGGCGCGGACCGCGGCAATCCCATCCCCCCGCTTCGAGATAGCCCGCCTAGGAACGGCTGGCCGCGGGATGCCCAGGACGACTTGCCGATGCCAGTGGCAGATGCGACCGAGTGGCAGACCAGCGCACAGGCCGCTCGCCCGGCGAAACGCTGGCGTCCGTTCGACTGCGGCGGCGCAACAGGTGGGGCATCCAAAGCGCGCCCTCGACGGCCTGTAACAGGCGCTCGGCCGATACCGGATTGGGCAGAAAGTACGCTCCGCCGCCAGCTAACGCCTCGACCAGCAACGGGTGGGGATCGCCGGAGGAAAGGAATACCAGCGGAATCTCCCGCTGCTTGCCGGCGTCGGTCAGCCGCCGATACAAGACCGGACTGCTCTGGCCGTCAAAGTCCACGTTACAGACAACCAGGTCCAGGTCGAGCAGTTCCAGGGCCTTGACCGTGGCCTGAGCATCCCGAGCGCAATGGCACTGGTGTCCCCCCGCGTCGAGCACGGCCGCCAGGCCGGCCAATGTCAGGGGGTCGTTATCAATCAGCAGGATCACGGCAGCCGCGGGGGACGGGAACGGCATGTGGATCGGCGCCTCGACTCGGTGTGTCGCAAACGAAGGTCGCTGCGTAGACTTCATCGGATTGGAGGGAGTTGCCTGATGAGCATCGTTTCGCCAGCCCGCCTAACCTGCAAGACCCGTACGGCGGGCTCATCGTCGCCTTTCGCTCCCAGACTGTGAACTTCGCCTGGAGTCTTGCTGAAATCGCCACGACGAAGGCGAGTATCGATGTTAATGTTGGTACGGCACTCGTGAACTGCACTCGGCCAGCGAAAACGGATGATCACGCTGCGGAATCCCTTCTGGCTTCCCGCTTCAAGATCGTGCAGCTTATAAGTTGCGTTGCCGAGGGAATCTGGCCCTACAACCGAGGGAGACTTGGACGGCCTCCACTTCAGCGAGAGCTCCCCCTTGATATCCCTTTGGCTCCCTCCCCGGCTTCCGGGGAGGGTTGGGGAGGGGCATGCGGGATTTGAGCGGACGACCATGTGTTCATTTTGCGCAATGGAGTGTGGCGCAGGCGGATTCGTAGTGATCCATATCCCGAATCCGGGTCCGTATGCATGTGTCCAGATGTTAGTTGCGTGAATGTGGCAGTGGCGGGTTGAGTCTAGCAGTGCACAAAGAGAGCCCCTCCCCAGCCCTCCCCGGAAGCCGGGGAGGGGGCCAGAGGGATGAGAACTTGCCGGAAGCGAATGCTGATCACAGACAATCTGTACGCATCCCGCAGGCCGAGAAACGAAGAAACGGCCCGTGACCACAACCAAATCGGCAATTCACTCGTGAATTTCATTGCCGAGAAAAAACTCACAGCCTGGGAGCGTCAGGCGACGATGGCCTGCTATGATGAGAACACGCAAGCCAGATTCACCAGGGAATTCACCGAGTGGCCACGCAGAACGAGCTGTATTCTTTGCCGGTTGTCTCCGATCAGTCCGCCGCGCGCCGCCTGCCGCGGTGGTTGAAACGGGAAGTTCCCAAGGGCAACCTGAATCACTTCACCGCCGGGCTGTTGTCCGAGCTGGGGCTGGAGACAGTCTGCGACAATGCGAAGTGCCCGAATCGGATGGAGTGCTATTCGCAGAAGACCGCCACGTTCATGATTCTGGGCAACATCTGCACTCGCCCTTGCGGATTCTGCGCGGTGGCCCGCGGGCGTCCGGAACCGCCGGCCGATGACGAACCGCAGCGGCTGGCCGAAGCGGCGGCCCGGATGGGCTTGCGGCACGTCGTGATCACCTCGGTCACCCGTGACGACCTGCCGGACGGCGGCGCCGAACACTATTACCGCTGTGTGCAGGCGGTTCGCCGCCGCACGGGTGCGACGATCGAGGTGCTGACGCCGGATTTCGTGCAGCAGCGCGACGCGGTGCGGCGAGTGGTGGAGGCCGCGCCCGAAGTGTTCAACCACAATACGGAGACCGTGCCCCGGCTGTACCGGAAGGTGCGGGGCCCCAAGTCGGATTATCGCTGGACGCTGGAGCTGTTGCGGCGAGTGAAACAGTGGAATCCGGGCATCAAGACCAAGAGCGGCCTGATGCTGGGACTGGGCGAGACCCGCGACGAACTGCTGGACGTGCTGGTGGATCTGCGCGATCAGGGCTGCGACTACCTGACGCTAGGCCAGTACCTGCAGCCGGGCGAGGGTTACTTGCCCGTGGTGCGGTACTTGCCGCCGGAGGAGTTCGACCAGTTGGGCGAGGCCGCTCGGCAGTTGGGCTTTGAGAAAGTGGCCAGCGGTCCGTTCGTCCGCAGCAGCTACCACGCCCGTGACATGGTCGACTCGGCTTGAGGGCACCTGGGATGACCGCACCGCGTCGCGTGCTGATTGTGGGAGTGGGATCGATTGGCCAACGCCATGTCCGCTGCTTCCTGGCCACTGGCCGGGTGGAGGTGGCGATTTGCGAGACGGATGCGGAGCAGGCCGAGCGGGTCGCCGGCCAATATCCCGTGACGGCCGTCCATCGTTCGCTGGACGATGCGGTGCAGCAGGGTTATGACGCGGCCGTGATCTGCACTCCCGCGCCGCTGCACGTTCCGCAGGCCAGCCAGTTGGCCGGCGCCGGCTGGCACCTGCTGATCGAGAAGCCGCTCAGCACGTCCCTGGCCGGAATCGACGACCTGCTGCGTATCGTCCGAGAAAGGAATCTCGTGGCGGGCGTGGCCTACGTCCACCGCGCTCACCCGGTGCTGGCCGACATGCGAGCCGCGCTCGACGCCGGCCGCTTCGGACCGATCGTGCAACTGGTGGCGGTCAGCGGCCAGCACTTTCCCACCTACCGTCCGGCGTATCGCCAGATCTATTACGCTCGGCACGCCACCGGAGGCGGGGCGATTCAGGATGCGCTGACGCACATGCTGAATGCGGGCGAATGGCTGGCCGGGCCCATCGACCGGCTGGTGGCGGACGCCGCGCACCAGGTCCTGCCGGACGTGGAGGTCGAGGACACCGTGCACCTGATCGCTCGCCAGGGCCGCGTCTTGTCCAGCTACAGTTTGAACCAGCACCAGGCGCCGAACGAACTGACGCTGACCGTGGTCTGCCGCGATGGAACCGCCCGCTATGTCGCTCACGAAGGGCGGTGGCTGTGGATGACCGAGCCTGGAGCGGACTGGCAGGTCGGACAGGCTCGGCCCCTGGAGCGCGATGAATTGTTCGTGTTGCAGGCCGAGGCGTTTCTGGACGCGGTGGAGGGACGGCGACCGCCACCCTGCAGCCTGGAAGCCGGGCTGCAGACGTTGCGCGTGAACCTGGCGGCGCTGGAGGCGGTGCGCTCGCAGTCCTGGCAGTCGGTGGTTTGAAGACTCGTGGTTTCACGCCCAGTGGTTTGAAGCCTGGCACGCACGCTCTGGAACACTCCAGCGAGAAAGCAGGTCGAGCCAATGTCCGAGCAAGTGCCTGGCGAACGGACCGTGGATCAGTTGTTCGACCTGACGGGCAAGGTGGCGCTGGTGACGGGCGCCAGCGGCTACCTGGGTAGCGCGCTGGCCCGGGCGTTGGCCGAGGCGGGCAGTAGCGTGGTAGCCAGTTCGCGCGACCTGGCGACCGCTCGCCAGACGGCCGCGGCCCTGCCGGTTCGAGGCGACGCGCGGCACCATGGCGTGGCGATCGATCAGTTGGACGAGCGGTCGATCGAGCAGGGGTTCGCCGCGGCGGTGGAACAGGCCGGGCGCGTGGACGTGCTGGTCAACAACGGCCACTCGCCGATCGGTTCCGACTGGACCACGGTCAGCGGCAGCGAATTCTCAAAGCAACTGGAGAACGCCACCGGTTATTTCCTGCTGGCCCGGCACGTGCATCAGCACGCGGTGCGGCATGCGCGCGGGGCGAGCGTCATCATGCTGGGATCGATGTACGGCGTGGTCGGCTCGTACCCGGAAGCGTACGCGGGAGTCTGTGCCGCCAGTCCCGTGGCCTATCATGCGCTGAAGGGCGGCATCGTGCACTTGACGCGGCACCTGGCGGTCTACTGGGCGCGTGAGGGCGTGCGCGTCAACTGCCTCAGCCCCGGCCCGTTTCCCGATTCGAGCCGCGTGCCCGATGGTCTCGTGCCGCGGCTGGTGGCCCGTTCGCCGATGGGCCGCATGGGCGTGCCCGAGGAGCTGAAAGGGGCCGTCGTGTTCCTGGCCAGCGACGCCAGCAGCTACATGACTGGCCAGAACCTGGTGATCGACGGCGGCTGGACGGCCTGGTAAGGCTACCACTGCCAGCCATCGCGCAACTGATCGTTCACCACCGCTCCCTCCGGCCACTCGCCGCGATACAGCCGAGCGATGCAGTCCGCCGCCTCGACGCCCATCCCGACCAGCGACATCTCGTCGGTGCCCGCCAGATGCGGGCTGAGCACCACGTTGTCCAGCGCGAACAGCGGATTGTCGGCCGCCGGCGGCTCCTGCTCGAACACATCCAGGCACGCGCCCGCCAGCGGCCCGCTGCGTAATGCTTCCAGCAGATCGGCTTCCACGACCAGCTTGCCGCGAGCGGTGTTGATCAGCACGCTGCCGGGCTTCATCCGCCGCAGCACGTCGCGATTGAACAGGCCCTGCGTGCCGGCATTCAGCGGGCAATGGATGCTCAGGTAGTCGCTGCGGGCCAGCAGCGAGTCGAAATCGACCAGCTCGATCCCCTGCCGCTCGACAAACGACCGGTCGGGCTGCGCCTCGGTGGCCAGCACTTTCATACCCAACGCGGCGGCCCGCACCGCCGTGCTGCGCCCGATCCGGCCCAGCCCCAGGATGCCCAGCGTCTGGCCGCGGACGGGCCGCAGCAGTTTCCTCGGCCACTGGCCGCCGCGAACCTGCCGGTCGTTGGCGACCAGCGTCTTGGCGGCGGCAAACAGCAAGGCCAGTGTCAGTTCGGCCACCGCCTCATGATTCGACGTCGGCGTGATCGTCACCGGCACGCGGTGGCGAGTGGCCGCGGCCACGTCGACCCGATCGTAGCCCACGCCCGCGCGAGCGATCACCCGCAACCGCGGCAGTGCGGCCAGCACCTCTTCGGTGTACGGCTCGCCGCTGGCGATCACCGCGTCGACCGACTGCAGTTCGTCGATCACCTCGGCCGGACCGCCCAGCCCGCGAGCGAACCGCGGATTCCTGGGATAACGGATCTCAAAACCTGCCGAGCGCAGCAGATCGACGTACGGCGCCGGCTGCTCGCGCATCGCTTCGGGAGTGATCAAGACGGTGGGCATGGGCGGTAGTTCCCTGGCTGTTCCACGACGTGTGGCTGGTGTAGCCTGGAAATGTAACGCCTGCCACCGCGACTGACCAGCGGCAATGGTGGAACGACTGTCCCAGTCGTTCTGTTGACAGGCCAGAGCCCCCAGTACCACCTGACAACTGATACCTGACAACTGATCACTGACAACTTCCTCCTGACCTCTCCCAGGACCCCGCCCATGCATCGCCTTGCCGCACCATTCGCTGCCGTGTTGTTGGTTCTGATCGCCTTGAACCAGGACCACCCGCTCGCTCCCGCCGGCGGCCTGCTGGCGGCGGATCCACTCTTGGGACCGGCGCAGCAGACCGCGGTGGCCGACGTGGAGCAACGGACGGCCCAACTGCGGGAGGTGAACCGGGCGATCTGGGAATTCGCCGAGGTGGGTCTGGAGGAGACACGTTCGAGCCAACTGCTGGTGGATCAGTTGAAGCAGGCCGGGTTTGAGGTCACCAGCGGAATCTCCGGGATGCCGACCGCGTTCGTGGCCAGCTACGGCCAGGGAAAGCCGGTGATCGGGATCCTGGCCGAGTACGATGCGTTGCCCGGCATGTCGCAGCAGATGTCTCCGCAGCGCCAGCCGGTCACGCCGGGAGCACCGGGCCACGCCTGCGGACACAGCGGCCTGGGTACCGGCGCACTGGGCGCCGTGCTGGCGGTCAAGGCGGCGCTGGAGAAGCATCAACTGCCGGGCACCATCCGGCTGTATGGCACGCCCGCCGAGGAGACCGTGATCGGCAAGGTGTACATGACGCTGGATGGCCGCTTCGACGATCTGGACGTCTGCCTGCACTGGCATCCGGCCAGCAAGAACGAGGCCTGGTCGAGCAGTTCGAAGGCGCTGGTCTCGGCCAAGTTCACCTTCTCCGGCACGCCCGCCCACGCCTCGGTCAGCCCGCACAGCGGGCGCAGCGCGCTGGACGCGGTGGAACTGATGAACGTGGGGGCGAACTTCATGCGCGAGCATCTGAAGGAGGACGCTCGCATTCATTATGTAATCGTCAACGGCGGAGGCGCTCCCAACGTCGTCCCGCCCGAGGCCACGGTCTGGTACTTCGTCCGAGCTGACAAGCACGCCGACGTCGAAGCCAACTTCGGCTGGCTGCGGGAGATCGCCGAAGGCGCGGCCAAGATGACCCGCACCACGTTCCGCGTGCAGATCGACACGGACTGCCATGAGGTGATTCCGAACGCGCCGCTGAGCGACCTGATCACGCGCAACCTGCGAGCGGTCGGTGCGCCGCGGTTCAGCGACGAGGAACAACTGTTCGCTCGCCGCCTGCAGGAACCGCTCCGCGAACAGTTCGGCACCGAATTTCCACTGGCCATCGACGACCGGATTCACGAACCGGCCGTCGCGTCCGAGCCCAGCAAGGGATCGACCGACGTGGGAGACGTCAGTTGGCGCGTGCCGACCGGCGGCCTGCGGACGGCCTGCCTGCCCGCCGACAGTCCCGGCCACAGTTGGCAGAACGTGGCCAGCATCGGGTCGTCGATCGGCGAAAAAGGCCTGGTCTATGCCGCCAAGGTGCTGGCGCTCACGGCGCTCGACCTGTTCGAGCGTCCCGAGCTGGTCGAGGCGGCTCGCGCGGACTGGAAACAGCGGACCAAGGACCTGAAGTATTTCAGCTTCATCCCGGAGAACCAGACCGCGCCGAGCAAGATCCGGTAGCCGCCCGGCCGGAGAATCCCGGCAGCACGGAGCGCGGGTCAATGGCGTTCGACGGAGTGCCGTCCGCTCGCCCGTCTTCGTCCTTCACATAGAACATGCGGCGCGAATAGGTCGCTCCGTCCGGGTTGCGCGGCGCGTTCGAAGTCAGCTTGGCATACCCCACCACTCGGATCGGCCCGGAGACTTCCAGCGGCCCGCGACGGCTGCGAGCGGAATGAATGGTCGTGACGCGGACATAGTCGAGCCGCGAGATGTCGACGGTCCAGACGATACTCTTTTCATACGCCAGCGGATCGTCCCGATTCCATTCGTCCATCGCTCCGGGTCCCAGCACGCGGAGAATCTCGACTTTTCCGTCCTGTCGGCGAACTGTCCTGGTCTTGATCATCGAGCGGCCCTCAACCGATGCGGCTCCCCACCAGCAGGCAGGGCGAGCACCGTTGCTCGCCCTGCTGGCAAGGCCCCCGCACCGGGAGCAACTCACGTGCCCGCGCTCGCCAGTCGGGGGGCACGGACCGGGAATTTGCCATAAGATGAATGGCGATTGGCGTTTGCAGCGGGAGAGCCGCGCCGGCCAGCCGTCCGAGCCGGTAGCCGGAGTGTTGCAAAACGGAACACGAGTTCTATTTTGCGACGCGCCGAAACAGCCAGACGAAATCGCCGGTTTCCGACGGGTCGGTGTCGAATTCCTGCTGCCGGTTGAGCAGCGTCTGAAACTCCCGCACCAGCTTCTGGTACGCTTCGTTCTGTGCCAGTGCCTGCCGAGCTTCGTCCGTCTTGGCCTCGGACGTGAACTGGCGCATCTGGGCGTACACCTCGTTGAACCGCTGGTTGATCTTGGCCAGTTCCTCGCGCTCCTTGTCGGTCAGAACCTTGGGAGACGCCTTCAACCAGGAGCTGCGGGCGCCGACCAGCAGGTCCAGGTCCCCGTCGGCGTCGTAGTCGACCGGTTCGATGTGATACGACGAACCGGGGAACGTCGGCTGCCCGTTGCGCGTGGGGACGCGCGTGATGTACGAGTTCGACGGGTCGTCGAGCACCGGAATCAACGTCGTGGCGGCGGCGAACCGGGGAGCCGTCTTGGTGCCCTCGTTCTTGTACAGATACACACCGCCGTGGGAACCGCCGCAGAGGATGTCAAAACGTCCATCGCCGTCCCAGTCCACGATGCGCGGCGCGGCCAGCCCTTGCGGGACGACCAGCGGCTGGCCAGCGGCCTGAACCGGCTGGTTCGAACCGGCGAACTTGGGCGTCCGGGCGTCTCCCTGGTTCTCGCACAGATACAACCGCCCGCCGTAGTAATCGCCGAGCAGCAGATCCAGATCGCCGTCGGCATCCCAATCGACGGCCGCCACCGACGTGCAATGGCCTTCCGAGCCTGCTCGGTCCGTCGTGTCCCACTTGGTCGTTTCGTAGTTCCAGAAATTCGCGATCAACACCGTCTGGCCGTCGGCGCCTGTGATCGGCCGCGGTTCGGCGAAACCCTCGGCACTGCCCTTGATCAGTTGCGGCACGCCCGAAAAACTTCCCACCAGGATGTCGTTGTGTCCGTCGGAGTCGATGTCCACCAACTGTGAACTCATGCCGACACATCACCAATTGGACACTTTAATCGGCTCGCCGCGCGCCGTCTTCAGCGTCCGATGCTGGCTCCACACCGGATCACCCTGGCCCGTGCGGTTCTGGTTCTCGTAGACGTTCAGCGAACCGAAGATATCGCCCACCACCAGTTCCATCTGGCCGTCGGCATCGACGTCGTACATGGCGGGCGAAGGATACATCTGGGCGGCCTGAGCATTGAGCGGCTGGTCGCCGACCATCAGCCGCACCGGCGCCTCGAAGAATGCATTGTCGAACGTCAGCTCCTTGCCGGCGGCGGCTTCCTGCTTGTCGTCAGCCTGTTGCGCTCTGGCAACCTGGCCGCCAGGGAACAACAGGGCGACCTGGCAGGCCGCCAGGACCAGTCCGAAGCGCGCGGTGCAGTGGAATCGCAATCTGCATTTCATGACGATGCTCCTGAACGAGAATCCGAGCCCTCGCCGCATTCTCCCACCTGGGCTCGCGCCCAACAAGCGTCCCAGTTGTTTAGCGGCGGTCTTGAACAGGGGACGGGCGTAATTTCCGGAAACTACCCCCGTCCCCTGTTCTGCTTTACACATCATTGCCCACCGTTGCCTGGGGGGCGAATACGCACGCGACCGGCCTCGACAGTGATAATGGCTCCACGCGTCAATTCATCCCCATACTGCGTGAGCACTTGTTGGCAAATGAGGCCTTGCTGGCGGGCACTGATGTTAACGATGCGCACAATGCCGCCATGGGGCAGACTTCGTCGTATTGCCAGTTCGCCGAAGTCCTTATCGAGCGTGATGAGCACACGTTGTTCCCGGTGCGCCTGTGCCAGGATCTCTTCGTCCCCTGGGTCTTGGGCCAGATTACCGGTCCACAGTACGTCATGGCCAACTGCCTGAAGTTCCGCCAGGACGCCGCCCCAAACGCAGGTATCGAGCAACACCTTCATGCGGCTTCACGCGGCCGAATCGATCTTTAGAGGCTCGATCCGTTCATGGCCGACCATGCGACGGGCGTACACCAAACACGCTTGGATGTCTTCCTTTTCCAGCCAAGGGTAGCCCTGCAGCAGAAATTCGGGTGTGTCCCCGGCAGCGAGCATACCCAGAACGTGTTCGACGGCCAGTCGGCGGCCGCGAATAATGGGCTTGCCGCCAAAGATGTTGGGATTCACCGTGATGCGTTCCAGCAGCTTCAGTTCGTCCATCGACCGTCCTCCGCCTTGATACCTGCAGTCTACCGCTAAACCTATGTCAGACAAACGGGCGACAGGATGCCATTGTAATTGAACTTGAGCACTCAGCGAAATCAAGACCGCATTGCGAGATGTGAACATGACCCCCTTGGAAGCGTTGCAAGCTGCGAGTGGTGATCGCGAGCATGCCGGTTGGCTTCGATGGGAGGACGTGAAAGAGGAGCTTGGATGAGCGAGTATTCGATCTATGTACTTCCCGACGAGTTCCAAGCGATCAAGAAGCTGCCCATCATATCCACGGCCACGATCATGTCGCGCAGACCCTGATATGATATAGGACTTGGCACCCCAGGTTTCACCCCCGACGGCCACGCTTGCCGCTCATGATCCGAAGATTCACGTTGCTGCCGATCTGCTTGCTGACACCAACCCTGGTGCTGCTTCCCGCCGTGCTCCTGGCCCAGTCAACGGCCCAGCCGGCGGCCGCCCGCGTGGATTTCGATCGCCAGATCCAGCCGATTCTCTCTGGCCGCTGCGTCGCCTGTCACGGTCAGGACCAGGCCGAGAGCGGTCTGCGGCTGACCAGTTCGGCGGCCGTGAACCAGGAACAGGATTCAGGCGCCGTGGCGATCGTGCCGGGCCGCCCTGAGCAAAGCGAGCTGCTGCGGCGAGTGGCCAGCCAGGACGCCGATCAGCGGATGCCGCCCACGGGTCCTGCGCTATCGGACGAACAGATCGAGCTGCTGCGGCAGTGGATTCGCCAAGGAGCGGATTGGCCCGCACACTGGGCCTATCGACCGCTGGCTCCACCGCCCGTGCCCAAGGTCGCCGGCGGCGAAGCGGCCGCCTGGGCCCGCTCGCCGATCGACCAGTTCATTCTCCAGCGGCTCCAGGCCAACCAACTGCAGCCATCGCCGCCGGCCGTTCGCCGCACGCTGGCGCGCCGGCTGTACTTTGATCTGCTGGGACTGCCGCCGTCGCCCGAGCAGTTGGAACAGTTCCTGCAAGACGAGTCGATCGACGCCTACGAACGGCTGGTGGATCGCGTGCTGGCCAGCCCGCACTACGGCGAGCGGTGGGCTCGGCACTGGATGGATATCGTGCACTATGCCGAGACGCACGGGCACGATCAGGATCGGCCTCGCGATCACGCCTGGCCCTACCGCGACTATTTGATCGAGTCGCTGAACCAGGACAAGCCGTATGGCCGGTTCATCCGCGAACAGATCGCCGGCGACGTGCTGTATCCCGGCGACCCGGCGGCGATCGTGGCCACGGGCATGCTGGCGACCGGCCCCTGGGACGAGAGCTCGCTGCGCGACATCCGCGAGGATACGCTCGACCGCCAGATCGCCCGCTACATCGACCGCGACGACATCGTAACCACCGTCATGTCGACGTTTGTCAGCAGCACGGTGCATTGTGCCCGCTGTCACGACCACAAGTTCGACCCCATTTCCCAGGGAGAATACTACGGGCTGCAAGCCGTGTTCGCCGGTATCGGCAAGGGCAACCGGGCCTACGATCCCGACCCGCGGGCGCGAGCGGAACGGGAACGGCTGCGGCAGTCGATCGCCGAGTTGCCAGCGCTGCGCGAGCGGCTCGACGCGCGGCTGCTGGACGCCGAACTGCAACGCGACGTGCTGGCCTGGGAACGCGGGGTGCACGACGCCGCGCTGCGCTGGCAGGTCCTGCAGCCCGCCGAGATGCACTCGGCCGGCGGTGCCACGCTGACCCGGCAAGAAGACGGCTCGGTGCTGAGCGGCGGCGAGCGTCCGGAGAAGGATACCTGCACGCTGGTCGCCGATACGTCGCTGGCGCGCATCCGAGGTCTGCGGCTGGAAGTCTTGACCGACGACCGCCTGCCTCATCGCGGGCCCGGCCGGCAGGACAACGGCAATCTGCACTTGAATGAGCTGCTGATCCAGGCCGCTCCGCTGGACCACGCGGAGATGCGGCAGCCGGTGAAGCTGGTCAATCCGCAAGCCGACTTCAACCAGGCGGGCTGGACCATTGCCATGGCGGTGGACGGCAACCCGGCGACCGCGTGGGGCATCTTTCCCCAGGTGGGCCAGCCGCATCACGCGGTCTTCGAGTTCCAGGAGCCGCTGCCGTGGGAGGGACCCACGCGGTTGACGATCGAGCTGCAGCAGACGCACGGCGGCGGCCATTTGATCGGCCGCGTGCGGCTGCTGGTAACCGATTCGATGCCGCCGCTGCCGGTGGAAACACAATCGTTGCCCGCCGAAGTGGCCGCGGCGCTGGCGGTGCCCGCCGAGCAGCGCGGCGATCCGCAGCGGGCCGCGCTGGCCGCTTACCGGCTGGAACAGCGCTGGAACCGGGAACTGGCGGGGCTGCCCAAGCCGCAACTGGTGTACTGCGGCACGAGTCGCTTCGAGCCGGATGGTTCGTTCAAACCGTCCGACGAGCCGCGGCCCGTGCATCGGCTGGAGCGCGGCGACGTGACCAAACCGGGACCGCTGGCCCAACCCGCGGCGCTGGCCTGCCTGCCGCACCTGCCAGGCACGTTACAACTGGCGGAGCCCGGGGATGAAGGGCAGCGGCGAGCGGCCTTGGCCCACTGGATCGCGGACCGGCGCAACGCGCTGGCCTGGCGTTCGATCGCCAATCGGTTGTGGCAGTACCATTTCGGCCGCGGGCTGGTCGAGACGCCCAACGACTTCGGGCGGATGGGCAGCGCGCCGAGCCATCCGGAACTGCTGGACTGGCTGGCCTGCCGGTTACAACAACACGACGGTTCGCTCAAGGCGTTGCATCGCCAGATTGTCACCAGCGCGGTCTACCGGCAGTCGTCAGGGCACGACCCGGGGCAGGCGGAGCTTGACGCCGAGAATCGCTGGCTGTGGCGGATGAACCGCCGGCGGCTGGACGCCGAATCGGTGCGGGACGCCGTGCTGCAGATCGCCGGCACGCTGGATCGCCGGATGGGAGGACCGTCGGTCAAGCAGTTCATCCAGACGCCGGGCATCCATGTCACGCCCAACGTCGACTATCTGAACTTCGACGTGAACGACCCGGCCAACCATCGCCGCAGCGTGTATCGCTTTGTCTTTCGCACGCTGCCCGATCCCTTCATGGACGCACTGGATTGTCCGGATGCCTCGCAGCTCGCGCCGCGCCGCAATTCGTCCGTCACGCCCCTGCAGGCCCTGGCCATGCTGCACGACAAGGTGATCATCCGCCAGTGCCAGCACCTGGCGGCCGCGCTGCAAGCATCCAGCGGCGACTCGGCCAGCCAGGTGGACGCCGCGTGCCTGGCGATCTTGAATCGACCACCCGACGACACCGAGCGGCGGGCGCTGGCCGATTATGCCGCCCGGCACGGTCTGAGCAACGCCTGTCGCGTGCTGTTCAACAGTAACGAATTCCTGTTTGTGGATTGAACCATGGCGGACCGGCGCAACTTCCTGGCCACGTTCGCGGGCCTGGCCGCGATGCACCTGCTGGCGCGCGAGACGCGGCCGGCCGAGTCAACTGCCGCCGCCTGGAACGGCGGCCTGCATCATCGCGCTCGAGCGCGCCGCGTGATCCAGTTGTTCATGAACGGCGGCGTCAGCCAGATGGACACGTTCGACCACAAACCGGAGCTCGAACGGCGTCATGGGCAGCAGGTCGACTTCGGCATCCAGGCGGCCGCCACCAGCCCCGTGGGCAAGGTGATGAAGTCGCCGTTTGCCTTCCAGCAGCATGGCCAGTCGGGCCGCTGGGTGAGCAGCGTGTTTCCTCATCTGGCCGGGCAAGTGGACGAGCTGGCGTTTCTGATGGCCATGTCCAGCACGACGAACGTCCACGGTCCGGCCAGCTACATGCAGAACACGGGTTTCACGTCGCCCGGCTTTCCGTGCCTGGGAGCGTGGCTGTCGTACGGCCTGGGCAGCCTGGCGGACGACCTGCCGACGTTTGTCGTGCTGCCCGACCATCGCGGCCTGCCCTACAACAACACGGGCAACTTCTCCTCGGCGTTCCTGCCGGCTTCGCATCAGGGAGTGGTGATCCGGCCGAACGATCCGGTCCCGATCGCCAACCTGCGGCCGCCCGATTTCGCGCGGGAGATCACCGAGGCCGGCGAATCCGCGGGGCGCGAGCTGCTGTCAGAACTCAACCGCCGGCATCTCGAGCGGCATCCGGGTGATTCGCGGCTGGCGGCGCGGATCGAGTCGTACGAACTGGCCGCCCGCATGCAGACCAGCGCGCCCGTAGCACTCGACCTGGCATCCGAAGCCGCCGCCACGCAGCGCATGTACGGCCTGGACAACCCCGTCACGGCGCCCTTCGGACGCAACTGCCTGACCGCTCGCCGCATGCTGGAGCTGGGAGTGCGGTTCGTGCAGTTGTGGAGCGGCATGGGTGGTCCGAGCAAGAACTGGGACAACCACACCGACATTCATACCGAACTGCCGTTCATCGCGCAGTCGGTCGACCAGCCGATCGCCGCCCTGCTGCGGGATCTGAAGCAACGCGGGCTGCTTGACGATACCCTGGTCGTCTGGACGACCGAATTCGGGCGGATGCCGTTCACCCAGGGAGCCACCGGGCGGGACCACAACGGCGGCACGTTCGTCACCTGGCTGGCCGGCGCGGGGATCCGCCGCGGCGCGAGCCACGGGCGGAGCGATGAGTTCAGTTACCAGGCGGTCGAAGGCCGCGCGATGTGCTACGACCTGCACGCCACCATCCTGCACCTGCTGGGCATCGATCACACTCGCCTCGCCTTTCGCCACAACGGCATCGACCGCCGCCTGACCGACGTGCACGGGCACGTGATCCACGAGATCCTGGCGTGATGACTACTTTGTGCTCGGGCAAGAAAACAAAACAGGGCCTGATCGAACCGGCTCGTGGCGAGCGTTCGACCAGGCCCCGACTGTCTCTGCGGGTTATCTGTTGTTCGACTAGCGGTCGAAGCCAACCGAGAACACCGGCCCGGCCAGGCTCACGTCGCCCAGCGTTTCGGGATCGATGGCGAACGGCAGGTACGTTTCGGTGCCGTACACCTGCTGTTCCCACACGGCGCTGGCGAACACGCGGCCGCCCAAGCGGGTCTCGCGCGACCACTCCACGCCGAGCCGGACTTCCGTGATGTCCATGAACGTGTTATCGAGCACGGAATTCGAGACAGGCGTGAACTCGGTTTCGCCGTAGAGCACGCTGTAGCGCACGCCGCCCACCACGGCCAGGTTGCCCCAGACGCCGCGGCGGAAGTCGACGCCGACCGTCATGCCCACGCCCTCGAACCGGTACGGGTCGATCCCGCCGAAGTCCGTGCCGTTCAGTTCGATCGAGCCCCAGCGAATGCCGCCGATGCCCGTCAGATCCCAGCCCATCACGCACATGTCGACCGTCGACTCGATGTCGTAGATCTCGAATTCCTGCTCCCGGTCGATGCCCAAGTACGACTCGGTCCCCTGCCAGCGGAACATGCGGCCGCGGATGCCCCAGCCGCTATCCAGCTCGTAGCCGATCCAGTACCGGCCGTGGCCCAGGTACCCGTATTCGGGGAAATAGTCGTCGACGTTCCCAGCGTTCGAATCGCCGCCGGCGCCTTGCCGGGCGTAGAACTTGAACAGCGTCAAGTCCACTCCGCCCACGATGCCGGCCCGCGAGCCGCAGCAAGCTGAGATATCGCAGCAATCGGAACAGCCATCACAGCCGGATCCGCCGCAGCAGTCCGACAGGCCGCTGCTGTACGAAATGTCGCAGCCATTCCCAGCATCGCAACCGCCCGTGCTGATTCCCTCCGCTCGCAATCCGGCCGCGGAGGCCAGCAGCAGCAGCGCGGCGGCCGTGGAAAAAATTGCCTTCATTAGTCTTGTCCTCCTTGAGTTGAGGCGCGGGAGGCGGATTCCGTCCACCCCGCGTTCACGTCGGATTGAGTGGTGCCGAGTGACCGAGAACAGATTCGAGTAGAATCGTCACCATCGTATCGTCTGCGCCACGCCCTAAGATGCACACAGCATCGTCGCGTCGGCACGAACGGCGAAATCGATACAAACCGGACAATCGCTACAGTTTGACTCCGCCCGGCCTGGGCCCCAGAGGTCGTGCAGCTTGTAAGTTGTTCTGCCGAGGGAATTTGGCGCTACAACTGAGGGAGACTTGGACGGCCTCCGCTTCGGCGAACGCACCCCCTTGATACCCCTCTGGCCCCCTCCCCGGCTTCCGGGGAGGGCTGGGGAGGGGCTCTTGACGTTCTTTCTGAATTCGCCCCGCAACTGTTTCAGTGGATCGTCGAAACACCAGGCCGAGAAACAGCGGGCTGACGCCCGCCGCTCGCCTGGGTCGAAACACCAGGCCGAGAAACAGCGGGCTGACGCCCGCCGCTCGCCTGGGTCGAAACACCAGGCCGAGAAACAGCGGGCTGACGGCCGCCGCTCGCCTGGGTCGAAACACCAGACCGAGAAACAGCGGGCTGACGCCCGCCGCTCGCCTGGGTCGAAACACCAGGCCGAGAAACAGCGGGCTGACGCCCGCCGCTCGCCTGGAGCGCACGCCCGCCGCTCGCCTTGACACTACCCCGCTGGCTGCCGGTGGAGTATGCTGCAAGCCACTGGACGACCGCAATGATCTGCGACGTTCGCCTCACTCCTCGATCCGGATCCCACCCAAGATGCATGTCCTGCACGCCTCCTGGACCAGGCGGTTGTCCTTGGCGACTACCGTCTGTCTGGCACGATACAGCCTGGTGATGTCCATCCTGACGCTGGCCGGCCTGGGCGCGGCGTTTGGCGCGGACCCTCCTCCGGCGGCCATTGACCCTCTGGTGCGCGTGGTCGATTTGAACGTGGGTGAGACCGCCAACGTCACGCTCAGCGATGGTTCGACCGTGCAGCTCAAGCTACTCGACCTGCGCGAACTGCGGGACGACGTCTGTTTCGCGGTCCGGCGAGCGGAAGTGACCGTCGAGGTGAACGGCCGGCGGGCGGATCTGGTATCCGCCACCTACCACCTGCCGCAAACGGCAGGCAACGTGCAACTCGATTGCTCGATCACCAAGGGCTACAACCAGAACGGTTCGCCAGCCTTCTGGGGACTGGATAAAGATGCCCGGCTACGATTGTGGCCAGCCGGCTCGCCGCTGGTCCGGCCGGGAACTTTCACCTATCCGGTCAAGCAGAAATGGTTCGCCACCGACACGCAGATGGCGAACGATCCGGTGTATGTGGATGGCGGCGAGCGGTCGGGCAAGCGGAACATCTATTATCACAGCGGGCTGGACATCGGCGGCAGCGAGGGGCTGGTGGAAGTGGTCGCGGCGACCGACAGCCTGGTGGTCTCGGTGGGCGACGTGGTGCTGGAGGGACATCGGCGCGATACGCCGGTCGCACCGCGCTACGACGTGGTCTATCTGCTGGACGGTCGCGGCTGGTATTACCGTTACAGCCACTTGAAGGAGATCGACGCGCGGCTTGTTCCCGGCCGGGTCATTTCGCAGGGCGACCGCGTCGGGCTGCTGGGCAAGGAGGGCGGCAGCGGCGGCTGGTCGCACCTGCATTTCGAGATCAAGAGCCGGCAGCCGTCGGGCAAGTGGGGCACTCAGGAAGGCTACGCGCTGTTGTGGGAGGCCTATCGGCGGCAGTACTCGCCGCCGCTGATCGCCGTCGCTCGGCCGCATCATCTGATTTTCAGTGGCCAGCGAGTCACGCTGGACGGGTCGCGGTCGTGGAGCGAATCGGGAAAGATCGCCGGCTACGAGTGGCGGTTCGACGATGGTTCGTCGGCCAACACGCCGCAAGTCGAGCGGACGTATGAGCGGCCCGGCCGCTACAGCGAAGTGCTGAAGGTCACCGACGACGCGGGGCGGGTAGCATACGATTTCGCGGTGGTGATTGTCGCGGACCGCGAGCATCCGGAACGGGCCGTGCCGTCGATCCATCCGAATTACTATCCCACGATGGGCCTGCGGCCAGGCGATCCAATCACGTTCAAGGTCCGCACGTTCAACACGACGGCCGGCCAGGAAACCTGGGACTTTGGCGACGGCAGTCCGCCAGTCAAAGTCCAGTCGGACGGCAATGCAGTTAAGCTGGCGCCGGACGGTTACGCGGTGACGACGCACCGCTACGGGCAGCCGGGTGACTACATCGTGCAGGTCGCGCGGACGGACGAGCACGGAGTGACCGCGGTCGGGCACCTGCACGTCCACGTGGCGGGAGAATAGCGGTGGCGACGCGCGGCCTGGAAGCGGACCTGAAGCGTTCCATCCGCCGCGGGCGCGTGCTGACGGCGCCCGCGCAACTGGCCGGTTACGACGCGGACGGCCTGGGCTACAAGACGTTTCGGCCCGATGCGGTGGCAATCCCGGCCAACGCCGAGGAATTGATCGCCGTCGTGCGGGATGCGCGGCGGCTGGACATCCCGGTCACGATCCGCGGCGCGGGCACGTCGCTTTCCGGCGGTCCGGTGGCCGCTCAAGGCGGGCTGATCGTGCATACGTCGGCGCTGAAGTCGGTCCGTTCGATCAGCGCGGCGGGATTCTGGTGCGAAGCCGAGTGCAGCGTGACGCTCAGCCAGTTGGCTGCCGCCGTCGAACCGCAGGGGCTGTTCTACCCGCCGGACCCGTCCAGCGGCCCGGTCTGCACGCTGGGCGGCAACGTGGCGATGAACGCCGGCGGCGCGCATTGCTTTCGCTATGGCGTGACCAGCAACTACGTGCTGGGACTCGAAGCCGTGCTGCTGGACGGCGGCGTGCGGCGTTTCGGCGGACCGGCGGGAGGACGCGGCGCGTGGCGCGAGGACTGGAAGCGGCTGATGGTTGGCTCCGAGGGAACGCTGGCCGCTTTCACACGGTTCTGGCTGCGTCTGCTGCCTCGCCCGGAGAAAGCCTGGACGTTTCGAGCGACCTATCCGGACCTGGTGTCCGCCGAGCGGGCGATTCACGCGCTGGTCGCGCATCCGGCCTGCCCGGTGGCGATCGAGCTGATGGATCCGCGCTGCGTGGCGATGGTTGAAAACAGCCACATGGCGGTCGGCTTGCCGAAGGATGCCTTTCTGCTGGTGACCGAGATCGATGGGCCTGGCGGGCTGGTGGACTCGCGAGTGGAATCGATCCGCGGGCTGCTCCAGCAGGCCGGCTCGCTGGACGTGATCTTCAGCGACGACCCGCAACTGCGCCAGCGGCTCTGGAAGGCCCGCAAGGTCGCCGGCGGACTGATGGGACAGCTCAGTCCGGACCTGGTCGTGCAGGACGCGGTGATCCCCAAGCGGGCTCTGGCGAAGGTTCTGCAAACGGTCTACGACGAAGCGGATGCCGCGGGCATTCCCGTGGTCAACGTCTTCCACGCCGGCGACGGCAACCTGCATCCCAACTTCCTGTTCGACTCGCGGCAGCCCGGTCAACTGGAGCAGGTCGAGGCGATCAGCAAGCGGCTGATGCAGCGCGTGATCGAAGTCGGCGGCACGCTGTCGGGTGAGCACGGGATCGGCAACGACAAGGCCGCCTACATGCCGCTGGTGTTCGGCGAAACGGCGCTGCGCCTGCAACTGGCCGTGCCGAAGGTCTTCAACCCGCGGCACCAGTTGAATCCCCTCAAGGTGTTCACCGCGCGGCGGTTTGGCGATGGAGCGGAGCATGGCGCCCTGGCTGGCCGGATGGAGCAGCCGAAACAGTCGGGCAATGCGCGTGCGAACCAGGCGGAGCGGCTGTTCGCGCCGCTGATCGATCCGATCGACGGCGTGGCGTGCGTCTCCGCGCTGGCGACGGCCGGCCAGATCGATCAGCTTATTCGCCCGCATCGGCTGCGGTTTCCGCTGCTGCTGGAACCGGCGGCCAGTTTGCGCGAACAGGTGGCGGCCAGCGACTACGCGCCGGCCTCGTCGCGCTTCGGACCGTATTGCGACAACCTGCTGGGGATGAACTGGATGCTGCCCGGCGGCGCGGTGGTCCGCATCGGCGAACGCGTGGTGAAGTCGACCACGGGCTACGACTTGCTGCGGTTCCTGCTCGGCTCCCGCGCCGCGCTGGGCGAACCGCTCGATTTTGTCGTTCGCCTCCGGCCGGACTGCGGCGCCAGCGGCGTGGCTCGCCTGACCGGCGTTTCGGACGCGATCGACCGGTGCGCGGCGGCCCTGCTGGCATCCTGCTGGCTGCACTGGTTCGACTCGGTGGACGTCCTGCTGCCCGGTCCGAGCGGCGAAGATCAACTGCGCGTGGCCTGGAACTGCGCGCCCGGCGAGCGGGCGGTTTACGAGTCGCGCCTGTGCGAGCTGGCCGCCGAGCACAAACTGCGGGTGACGATGGAAGCGGATGCAGGTCCAATCGCCGACGGCCTGCCCGACCTGGTCTTGAAGACGACCGCCGACCAGTGTCTCGGGTTGGCTCGCCAGGTGGTCTCGAACCATCCATTTCAGTGCGTCGCGCTGTGCTACTCGGGCGTCGTCCATGCGTACGCCGCCGAGCGGTGCGACGTGGAAGGGCAAGTGGCGGCTGCGGCCAGCCAATTCGCCGCCCGGTTGCACGAGCGGGGCGGGGACTGGCGGTCGCGGCACTGCGTATCGGCCAATGCGCTCGACTCGCCTGGTTCCATTGACGAGCGGGACGTCGAGTCGCGGTGGCTGGCCATCCTGGAACAGGAGTTCGCGGCGCCGTGAGTGGTTTGCCTTCGTCCGAGCAGCCGGCGCCGTGCGCTGGGCCGCCGTTGCTTCGCCAGACGGACTTGCTGGCCAGTTGCGTGCACTGTGGTTTCTGTCTGGAAGTCTGCCCGACGTATCAATTGACGGGCGACGAGAATAATTCGCCACGCGGCCGGCTGCGGCTGTGGCGCGAGGAGGCCGAAGGGCGGCTGGCCGAGGACCCCTGGACCGAGCGTTACACGTCCGAGTGCGTCGGTTGCCTGGCGTGTGAAACGGCGTGCCCGGCCAATGTGCCGTATGGCGAGATCCTGGAGCAGGTGCGGCACGAGCATGTGTCGAGCGGCCGGGCGACGGTTCCCTGGCGGCTGCGACTGGCAGCCGCGCTGGCGGCCCGGCCCCGTCTGTTTCAGTGGTCGCT
>JAGFJK010000328.1 GCA_024102795.1 Pirellulaceae bacterium | reverse complement strand
CGCCGCCGCGGGTCGAACTGCCCCCGGGCGAACTGCCCCCGGGCGAGCTGCTCGGAGCGTCCGTCGAACTGGGGCACGCGCTGCGACACGCCGGGCAGTCCGCGTCGGTCGAGTTGGCTGACGACCGATGGGAAACGACCCGCGTGGTGATCGTCGGAGCGGGCATCGCCGGGCTGTCCGCCGCGCGGCGGCTCTCGCAGGCCGGGCTCGACGATTTCGTGCTGCTGGAACTGGAACCGCAGCCGGGCGGCACGTCGCGATCCGGCAGCACCCCGGTGGTGCCGTGTCCCTGGGGAGCCCACTACGTGCCGGCTCCCACGCGGCATCAGCGGGCCCTCTGCGATCTGCTGGGCGAGCTGGGAGTGTTCGCGGGCCAGGACGCGCTGGGCGACCCGATCGTCGCGGAACAGTTCCGCGTGCGAGCGCCGGAGGAACGCGTGTTCTACAAGGGATTCTGGCAGGAAGGATTGTATTTGCACGAGGGGGCCAGCGCCGAGGACCTGCGGCAGTTGCAGGCCTTTCAGCAGGAAGTCGCCCGCTGGGTGGCGTGGCGCGACGCCGCGGGGCGTCCCGCGTTCACGCTGCCCATGGCCCGTTCGTCGGACGATGCCGAGCTGCGCGAGCTGGACCGGATCAGCCTGGCCGACTGGCTGCGCCAGCGCGGGCTGGATTCGCCCCGCCTGCACTGGCTGGCCGACTACGCCTGCCGCGACGATTACGGGCTGCGCAGCGAGGCGACCAGTGCCTGGGCCGGGCTGTTCTACTTTGCCGCGCGAGTGCCCGGGGCGGAGTCCCATTCGCGGCCGTTCATCACCTGGCCCGAAGGCAACGGGCGGCTGGTGCGGCATCTGGCGGCCCCGTTGGCTCGCCAACTGCGGTTGGGCTGGGCAGCGCGCGAGGTGATCCACCACGACGCAGCCGGGCGAGGCGGGATGGACGTGATTGCCATTTCGGGTACTGGCCAGGCGGCTCGCGGTTACCGGGCGGACCGGGTGATCTTCGCCGCGCCGCATTTCCTGGCGCCGTACGTTGTCCGCAGCCTGCGCGACGCGCGGCCCGCATACTTGCCGGACTTCCAATACGGCGCCTGGGCCGTGGCCAACCTGACGCTGGATCAGCCCCCCGCCGGCCGTGGCTTTCCGCTGGCCTGGGACAACGTGCTGTACGAGAGCCCGTCGCTCGGTTACGTCGCCACGTCGTACCAGCGCGGGCTGGATCATGGCCCGGCCGTGCTCACCTGGTATTATCCGCTCTGCGACGAATCGCCCGAACACGCGCGGCAGCGGCTGCTGCAAGCCGGGCGGGATGAATGGGCCGAGGTGGCGCTGGCCGACCTCCAGCCGGCTCATCCGGACATCCGGCAGCGCGTGCGGCGGATCGACGTCATGCGCTGGGGCCATGCCATGATCCGGCCCGTTCCCGGCTTCATCTGGGGCGCCGCGCGCGAGCTAGCAACCCGGCCGCTCGGCGGTCTGCATTTCGCCCACAGCGATCTGAGCGGCCTGCCGCTGTTCGAAGAGGCGTTCTATCGCGGCACGCTGGCCGCGGAACAGGTGCTGATGGAACTGGGATACGATGAGCGGACAATTCTCTGACCGGCTGGCGGCGGCCGAGCGGCCCGCGGGCTACTGGCTGTTCTCGGCGCCCGTCGATCTGGCGGCCTTCCTGGGCAGCGCGCTGCTGTCGCTGGGGCTGCTGGCCTGGGGCGCGCGGCACGGACTGCTGCACGACGAAACGCCCGACTGGACCTGGGTCGCCCTGGTGCTGATGATCGACGTGGCTCACGTCTGGGCCACGGGATTTCGCGTGTACTTCGACCGCGCTGAACTGGCCCGCCGCCCGCAACTGTACTTTGGCGTGCCGATCCTCGCGCTGCTGGCCGGCATCATGCTGTATCAGTTGGGCGAGGCGACGTTCTGGCGAGTGCTGGCGTATGTGGCCGTGTTTCACTTCGTCCGGCAGCAATCCGGGTGGGTGGCCCTGTATCGGGCGAAACTGCGGGAACCGCGCGACTGGCAACGCTGGCTCGACGCGGCCGCCATCTACCTGGCGACCCTCTACCCGCTGGTCTACTGGCACGCCCACCTGCCGCGACACTACTGGTGGTTCCTGGAGGGAGACTTCCTGGCCTTGCCGCCACTGGCCAGCTCGCTGCTCGCCCCCGTCTACTGGACCGTGCTGGGACTATACGCCGCCCGGTCCGCCTGGCATTGGCTGCGAGGCCAGCCGAACCCCGGCAAGGATCTGGTGGTCGGCACGACGGCACTCTGCTGGTACCTGGGGATCGTGACGTTCAATTCGGACTATGCGTTCACCGTGACCAACGTGGTGATCCATGGCGTTCCGTACCTGGTGCTGATCATCTGGTACGTCCGCAGCCGGCAGGAGGCTGGCAGCCTGGCACCGCGCGGAATCGCTCAGACGGTGGGCATGGTCCTGGGTGCGGTCTGGCTGCTGGCGTATGCCGAGGAGCTGGTCTGGGACCGGGCCGTGTGGCAGGAACGGGGCTGGCTGTTCGGCTCGCCGCTGGACGCCGAGCACCTGCAAGGCGTACTCGTCCCGCTGCTGGCGGTCCCGCAGTTGACGCACTACGTGCTGGACGGGTTCATCTGGCGGCGCGGGCGGAATCCGAGTTTGCAGCGGCTGCTGCGGTGACCAGTACGAACTGGATCTGGTCGGACGTGGGGGCCAGCGACAGGGCTTGCCGCCGCGGGACAGCGGCGGTGGTTTGCGGTACGATGAGTGCCTTGGACCAGAGCGGATCGGTGCGAACCGTGGGAACGGGACAGGCGTGAATCGGGTCGCCATGAATGAGCAAGAGTACTTGCGGGCCGCTGGCGAAGTGATTCAGCCGGCGAGTAACTCGCTTGACGAAGCATCCCTGGGCCGGCATCTGCTGGCGGACCTGCTGGGAGTGCGCCCGGACTTGCTGCGCGACGAGCCGTATCTGGATGGCTTGTTGCGAACCGCCTTGCAACAGGCGGGCTTTCATATCTTGCGGCTGGACAGCCACAAGTTCCCCGGAGCGGGCGCGGGCGTCACGTCGCTGGCCTTGCTGAGCGAATCGCACGCCGCGATCCACACGTACCCGGAGTACGAGTACCTGGCGCTGGACGTCTTCTCGTGCGGCGCGGCGGATCCTCAAGTGGTGCTCGACCAGGTTGTGTCGGCCCTGCGGCCAGCGGAGATTCGCACACGCTGGGCCACTCGCGGGCCGGAGTCATCCCGGCGGTGATCGCCGCGGCGGAGAAACAGGGGGCTAACGCCCCCCGCTCGCCGTTCAGTCCGATGCGCCGCGCCAGTCGCGAGGCAACTCCAGCGACCAGACTTCGCTGCTCAGCGGCTGAGCGTGGCCGCCGGCAACCCAGATCTTGTCCTGGAAGACGAACGCCGAGTGTTCGTGGCGAGCTTTCCAGATTCGTTCCGACTGCAACTGGTGCCAGCGCTGCCCGTCCTTGGAGTACCAGACATCGCCCCAGTTCCGCGACGGGTTGTTGGACCAGCCGCCCAGCACCCACAGATGGTCGCGATAGACCACGGCCGAGAACCACAGGCGCGCGTGCCAGGGTGCGTTGGCCGTAACCTGCGTCCAACGCTCGCCATCCTCCGAGCACCACACGTCGTTATGGGCTTCGTAGCGGGGGACGTAGTTGCCGCCGCCCAGGACCCAGATCTTTCCGTCGTGCACGACGGCCGCGTGATAGGCCCGCGGCGACCAGGCGGCCGAGGCGGTCACCTGCCGCCACTGCTGGCCGTCGGAGGATTGCCAGACATCGTTCTTCAAGCTGGTGTCGTCGCCGAAGTAGTAGTTCTCGGTCCCGCCCAGGACCCACATTTTGTTTTGGAATACGACGGCACCGGCGGCGATGCGGGGCGTCCAGCCAGCGGCCGCCGTGGCCTGCCGCCAGTCGGCGCCGTCTTTCGACCACCACACCTGGTTGCTCGCGCCGTGCCCTGGCAGCCGGCCGTTGTACCAGCCGCCGAGCAGCCACATGCGGTCGTCGTGGACCAGCGTCATCGGCAGATCGCTGTGCTTCCAGGCCGCCTCCCGCTGAACCAGTTGCCACTGCCGGCCGTCGGCCGAACTCCACACGTCGCGCGGCGGAGCCTCGTACGAGTTGAACCAGCCGCCGAAGATCCAGAGCCGATCCTGATAGACCAGCTCACCCTGCGAATCGCGCGGCTGCCAACCCGCCTGTTCGGTCTCGCGGACCCAGTCCACCGCCCGGCCGGCGGCCGGAGCGGACAGGGTGCCAACCAGCAGGCTGATCATCGCGACGCGAAAACACCCGCATGGCATGTTGGCTTCTCCCATTCTCCCGGCGGTAATTCCCGGATAGTATCCGATACGTCCGGCCGGGCAGCAACCTGACAGGCTCAAATCCGCCGCTCGGTCTACGCAGTGGCGCGCCGGGTGGTTATGATCAACGGCTGGCGGCCCGGATCGGCTGGCGGCCCGGTTCGACCAGCAAGCAACGGCCCGCTGCCTGGCTTTCCCGCTCCGCCGACTTCCAGTCTCGGCTTGCCGTCCCGGAGAATCGCGTCCCATGAAAATGATACTGGCGATCATCCAGCCCACGAAGCTCAAGGCGGTCCGTGACGCGATGATGCAGATCGGCGTGGAGCGCATGACCGTCTGCGACGCTCAGGGCTACGGCCGGCAAAAGGGGCAAACGGCCTATTATCGAGGCGTGGAATACAAGACCAACCTGCTGCGCAAGGTGGCTCTGGAAATCGCCGTCAACGACGACTTCGTCGACCGGACGATCGAAACGCTGGCCCACGTCGCCCGCACCGGTCCCGACGGCAGCATCGGCGACGGAAAAATCTTCGTCCTGCCGATGGAGCAGGCCTACCAGATCGGCGGCACGGCGATCGGGAAGGAAGCGATCAACTGAGCGACCTCAGCACCGAAGCGCGTCCGATGACCGCGATCCTGCTGTCAGCCGACTTGCTGTTTTCGTCCCGGCTGGAACACGCAGCCGCTCGACTTGGCTTCCGGTTGTTGGTGGCGGGCACGGCCGAGCGGGCGCGGGAACTGGCGCGGGGCGGCGAAGCCGGGCTGCTGATCGTCGATCTGACGCTGCCCGGTCTGCCGCTCGAACGGCTGCTGGCGGACTGGACGGCCGACCCCTCGGCGCCGCCCGTCGTGGCGTACGGCCCTCACGTGGCCACTGGAACGTTGGAGGCCGCTCGCCGCGCCGGCTGCATCGAAGTGCTGACGCGCGGGCAATTCGACCGCGAGATGGGGCAGGTGCTGGCCCGATATCTCAGCTCGCCACCGGGCGGTTCGCCGGGCAGCGCCGCTTCGAGTGACTGAATTCACTTGCGTGGGAAACGGTGTCAGGTACGAATGGCACTTCCGCTTGTCACGAAAAGACTTACGCATGGGCGCCGACGAGCAACTCCTCGATCGCGGCGCGTCTCGGCTGCGTCAACAGCGCGAGCACCTTTGGTCGGCGCTTG
>JAGFJK010000326.1 GCA_024102795.1 Pirellulaceae bacterium | reverse complement strand
TCACGAATCTCGTTGCCGAGTAAGAGCTCACAGCCGGTCCGTGAACATAGCGCGGCAGCCTGAAATGCGTGCGGGCTCAAAGTCCGACCGCGACGCACGCTGCTTTTGCGGAGCGAAAGGCGACTAGGGCCTCTATGGCAACTCGGCTTCGGGCTCCACCGGCAGGAAGTGAGCCGGGAAGTGGCCGCGCCACAAGGCCAGCGCGCGACCGGCGTGCGAGAGGAACGTGTATTGTTCGTCAATCGTCTTGTCGTCCAGTTCCGAGACGGTGCGAGCCAGCCATTGGCCGGCTCGAATCACCACTTCCCGCGGCGGGTGGACTTCCTGCGGGGCCAGCGACCACCACTCCAGCACGTGCCCGGTCGCCAGGATGCGGTTCTGCAGCGTGTTTTCGCTGTCGCCCTCGACCCGCTCCACGGGAGGCTGGCCGTCGGGCCAGGAACGGATCCAGTACCCGTCCGGGTGCTGGCTGGCGATGAACCGCCTGGTGGCGTCGGTCAGGTGAGCCAGGATGCGTTGCCGCCCGGCGTCCGTGAGAATCGGGTACTCGGCATCGATCCGCAACATCATCACCAGGGCGTGCAGGCGGTGATTCCCCATGCAGACACCCTGGTTGAGTCGCTGGCGCATGATGCGGTCGGCCAGGCGGTCGAACGTGATCTGTTGGCCCTCGGTGCTCTGCCAGCTTTGCACGGGCGGCAGGTAGAGCGTGAAGATCAGTGCCGACCATTCATATTCGATCTGGTTCAAGCTGAATTCGCGGAGCGCATAGACCAGCATGTCCCGCACGGTGCGTGGGCCCTGGGGCGTCTGCACGGGAAAGTCCAGCGGAGTGCCCACCTCGGCCAGGCCGGCCAGCGTATGATCGTAGTGGCTTGCGGCCGCCCGGCCCTGCTGAGTCCGCACGCCCACGCCGCGGTCGGTCACCAGCAGCAGGGGCGGCGACTGCTCGCCCCAGACCTCCGAGAACTTCGTGCTGTCCAGCAGCAGTTGCCGCATCTCCTGCCCGCTCAGGCATTGCGGATCGCGGAACGTGGCCTCCAGGCCCCAGAACCTCAGGGCATGATCCACATGGTTGATGTTCACCCGCTCGTGCCGCAGCCGCGGGCGGAGCTTGTACAGCACGGTTCGCAACTGCTCGTCGGTCACCACGCGGGCGTCGTCGTACAGCGGCAGCACGGTCAGCGGTACGTCGCGCATCGGCGGCAGTTCCGCTCGCCGGTCCCAATCCCGCCAGCGGGCCGCCGTCGCTCCCAGCGCCGCGCCGAGCACCACGACTTGCAGCAGCAGAAAGCCGATCCAGCCCAGCGGTCCGCGAGGTGTGACGTGCGGTCGAGCGTTCATGGGATAGTCGCCAGCGGATAATGGAAGCTGAATTGGCCGCGCTGCCGAAGAGGGCTCCGCGGACCGTAATCATGAGGCGGTCGAACGTTCGGCAACGATCCCCTGATCGTCCTCGAACACGATCCGCCACTGCGGCGAACGCCGCACGAGCTGCGTCAGGTTCTCCTGCATCTTCTTATGCACGATCAGCGTCTTGACGCTGTAGCGGTCCAGCGAGTCCTCCCAGCCGGCGCGACCGCGGGCCACACGCAGGTAATCGCCCCACACGGCGGTGGGAACCAGGTGCACGTTGGTCGTCATGAACACGCTCAGGTCGCCGACGTCCCAGAGCAGCCAGTCGCCCCACCACTGCGGAGCGAACACCAGGCCCTCGGGCCGGTGCTCGCGCAGATACGCGGCGACGCCCAGCGGCGTATCGCGGCTTAGAATCTGCTCGCGCTGCCGCGGCTTGCCGCCCAGCACCGGACGGCTGATGGGGGTCAAGGCGAACGCGCACCAGACGGCCAGCAGCGCCACCAGCGTCAGAGTGAATTGCGGGCGCCGGGTGGTGGGCGGGGTTGTCTCCAACGCCCCCTCGTCGCCGCCAGACGGCCAAGGCAGTCGCTGCCAGATGTCGGTCATCAGCGGCATCAGCACAAACGTCAGCAGCGGCGCGTACCAGCCGATCATCCGCACGGTCGGTGCCATCAGGCCGGCGAACAGCATCAGGATCAGCACGTCGGCGGCCCGCACGCGCTGCCGGCTGTGCCGCAGCAGCACGATCAGCACCAGCACCGAGACGGCGAACTGAATCCCCTCCATGTCGATCAGCCGCAGCGGAAACCACTCCAGCACGTCGCGCAGATTCGGATTGCTGCCGAACCTGGCCGTGGCCACCAGCAGGTCCAGGCCGTACGGGTTGAGCAGGGTCGCGCCGACCGCCAGTTCGGTCAGCAGAATCCACTGGCGCGCCTGGCGGTCGCTGCAAACGGCCCGCAGGGAACGGGTTGTCCAGGCAACTTCCAGCACGCGGCCCGCGGCGTGGCAGGCCAGCACCAGCAGCCCCACGGCGAACGACCCGTGGGCGTTGGCCCAGAACACGAACAGCAGCGGTACGGCCGGCCACAGCCACGGCGGGCAACGGCGGGGCGACGCCAAGGCACTGTCCCGCCAGGTTCTGGTCCGCGACGCCCACGGTTCCAGCCGGACCACCATCCACAGCAGCAAGGACAGGCAGAGCATACCGAAGATTTCAGGGCGGATGATCGCGTGCCGCGAGAAGCCGACGAAGAACGAGAATCCCATTCCCGCCAGGGACAACGCCAGGCTGCGGCTGAACAGATAGAACGCTCGGGTCTGCAGCAGATAGCTGGCCAGAACCGTCACGGCGAACACGCTGGACAGGGCCGACTCGCCGCCGACCCGCGTGAACCAGGCCAGAATCACCTGGCTCAGCCAGGCCGTATCCACGACCCGCATCCCGGCCGACAACGGCATGTGCGGATCTTCCGTGGGCAGCGCCCGGTGATCCAGGATCCAGTTACCGTGCAGCACATGACCCCAGATGTCCGAGTGGAACAGCGGGATGTAGCTCAGGTAGACAAAGAACAGCGCAAACCAGATGCAAGCGATCAACTGCCACCAGCCAATGGCCAGCCGGGCGCCTAGAACAGGCTGCAGCGGTTGCGGGGTGGATTCACGTGGCGTTTCGGTGGCGGTAGTCACATCACCCTCCGGGCGTGGAGCAAGCGTCAGGTTTCCCGCCCGGCGTGCGAACTGATTTCGAACCGCTTGCCGGTCAGGTCAAAGCCGAACGAACTCAGGAAATTCAGCAGCGGCGCCTTGGTCAGATCCACGCAGACCGTCACCCGGACTTCGTTGGCCGCCAGAACGGGCGAAGCGGGCGGCGTGCAGGCCAGCCCCGGATCCCCCGTATCGATCGGCGCCGCCAGGCCGAATTCCAGCACCATCCGGGTATCCGAGGCAGGATCGCCATCGATGATCATCAGGTTGTGCACCAGCAAAACCCCGTTGACCGCCGCGACCGCCGCCGCGTTGGCATCGGCGACGTTGGTTTCCTTGGCGGCCGCTCGGGCGCCCTCGGTCGCCGCCGTCGTGACCGCCTGCTGGATCACCACCAAGACGCCAAACTCGAACACGGCCAGCGTGGCGATGACCAGCACCGGCAAGGCCAGGATCACCTGCAGCGTGCTGGCCGCGCGGCGACTGGCCACGCAGCGCCGGCGCCAGGCCGCGAGTTGTCCCCGGGCAGGTTGCTCGGCTGGCGAACCGGCGGATGCGTGACGTGCGTCGATCCACATGGACGGGTTGGTCAGCTAATGGCGTTGATCGCGTTGGCCAGGTCGAGCAGTTCGTTCAGCAGCGCCGCCCGAACCGTGGCCAGGCCGGCGATGATGCCGATGCCGACCAGCGTGATCAGCAGCAGGTACTCGACAAACACGCTCCCGTCCACCTGGGTGCGCAAACCGTGCAGTGTCTTGAGCAGTCGTTTCATGCCAGGCAGTTCTCGCCCCTGAAAGGTCTGTCGCCATCCGCCGCCGCTCCGACCGGAGTTCGCGGCGCTAGTTCACCGGAAAGTCCAAGCTCGGACTGCACTTCGCGTGCCGCTGGGCGAGCGGTCCGGCCGGCGAGCGGCAGCCGAATGCTTGTCGACTCGGGCGCAGCCGGCGTCCCGCTGATTGCGCCGAGCGCGAGGCGACCTGGATGGACGGCGCTACTTTCGCGGAGCGAACGGCGATTCTGGCCGCACCGGCGCTAACGCCAGGAAGCGCCGCAACGCTCCCTGTTCACTCGCGGAAACCAACCTGCACGCCGTCGCGCGTGCGGCAACTGGTTCGCGGCGCCGGTGCCACCGCTCCACCGCGGCCAATCCCGGACCGCCTGCCACTCGCTCCCGAAAGCGGCCCTGAATCCCGCAATGGGCACACCATGTGCATTCCCATCTTCGGCGATTTTGCCTTCCGGAATACAGATCGTCATACGGTGGGGACGGGAAAGCGCACTCTGCATGCTTGGGCCTGGTTGCGGGAAATCTTGGCGTCGGTTCACTTCTCGCCGCCGGGCGCGGCGGCGAGCGGGAGTGCTGTTGGAGCTGATCCTCACGCTGCCCATCGTGCTGATCGCGCTGCTGGCGGTCGTTGAGTTCGGGCTGATCCAGGCCAACTTGAAGCAAGTGGCCCTGGCCAGCCGCGAAGGGGCCCGCCTGGCCGCCGAAACGTTTCCGCTGAACCCGGCCACGACCAGCGTCATCCGCGGGGAAGTCGATCGGCGGCTGGAGTCGGCCGGCTTCGGTCCGGCCGCCACGCTGGGCATCACCATTCAGGAGACGGCTTTCGGAGGCGGCCCCTATACCGACGGAACGTGCAGCGTCCCGGTGGCGCCGCCCATGCCGCTGGGCGCCGTTCGAGTGACGGTCTGCGTGCCGCTGGACCTGCTGACTCCGAATCTGCTGCAGGCGTTCGGCTACGATATCACGGGCCTGGTGGCGGAACACACGACGACCTACCGGCACGAACTATAAGCTATAAGATGCTCGACCTGCTCCCCACGCTCTTTCGGCCCTTCGCGCGGTTCGGCGTCCGGCGCGGTTCCCAACCCCGCTCGCACCGGCAGGCGTTACCAGCCCGAAGCGCCCGTGCGGGCCGCTCGCGGCGCCGCGGCATCTCGACCATCTGGCTGATCCTGGTGCTGCCCGCGGCGCTATGTCTGTTGGGCGTGGTGGTCGAGGCGGGGAATTTGTGGCTGGCACGAGTCGAACTGACCAATGCACTGGAAGCCGCGGCGCTGGCCGCGGTGGACCAGTGGGGTGACGCGGGGGTCAACACGCCCGCAGCGCGTATGACCGCCCGGATCGAGGGCGTGGCGCTGGCCGCGGCGAATACCGTCAGCACTCAGCCGGTCGTGCTGCTGGCCAATGGCGGCGGAGTCGCGCCCAACAACAATGCGGCCTACAGCGGCAACGTGGTCATTCTGGGAGCCTACAATCCGGCCACGCGAGAATTCAACGGGTTGCTGGATCCGGCGACCGCGGGCTACGACCTGGCCGTGCGAGCCCGCGCGACCGTGGCCGTCAGCAGCATTCTCGGTTCCTACTGCGGGGTCAGCATGTCGCCCTTCGGCATCACGACGCAAGCCACCGCTCGTTACGACGGCAATCAGCCGAAGCTGGTCCGAGTGGACACGTTTGTGCCGTGAAAGTTGTCAGTTGTCAGTTGTCAGTTGTCAGGCAACCGTCCACGGGAGTTTGAGTTTCAGACAGGTGACAAGAAACCAGGCCAATCCGTCTGCTTCCCTCGCGGCTTGGAGGTTGTGCAGCCCTTGGGTTGTTGGATCCTTGGAGTCTGGGGCCTTGTGATCCAGGTGAGCGACCGTCGGGGTGCCCGGGGCTTCCAAATCAGCATCACCCACTGAGTCTCGCGGCCAGCGGAACTGTGATCGATGGCGAGCGCTCCCCAATCCCGCCGGATGGTTCGGTTTCTCACTACCGAACACAGGTCGGGCGACGCTTCCAAATCCCGCCGGCTTGCCCGGTGGATGGTTCGGTTTCTCACTAACTGACGGCCGGCCCACCACTCGAGATTCCCGCCGGGCAAGCCGGCGGGATTTGAAGTGGGAGGGGTGAGCTCGGCGTGCGCAGTAGTGGGAAGCCGAACGATCCGCGGCGCTTACGCGTCGGGACTCTTGCGGTCGAGCATGCCGTACTTCTTCATCTTCTTGTACAGCCCGACGCGGCTGATCCCCAGCGCGGCCGCCGTGGCGCTGCGCTTGTAGTTGTTGTCCCGCAAGGCGGCTTCCAGGATTTCCTGCTCGCTGCAGGCGACCTTCTCGGACAACGTTTCGGGAGCGCGGCTGTTACGAGCCAGCATGGCCTGGCGTCCCGCTCGGAAGACATCGCTGGCCAGGTCGTATGCGGTCAACTCGCCGTGCCGCGAGAACAGTACCGCCCGGCGGATATGGTTCTTCAGCTCGCGGATGTTCCCCGGCCAGTGGTATCCCAGCAGACAGGCCAGAAACTCCGGATGAATCCGCCGCACTGTGATATCGTGCGACGAACAGAATTCGTCGACAAACCCCAGGGTCAGCGGAATCACGTCCAGCCGCCGCTTCCGGAGTGGCGGGATGTTGAACTCCAGGACGTTGAGACGATAGTACAGGTCGGAACGGAACTCGTTGCGTTCCATCAGCGCGCTGAGATTCTCGTTCGTGGCCACGATCAGCCGGGCCTGGGACATTTGCGTCTTGTGCGAGCCCACCGGCTCGTACTCGCCCGATTCAATCACTCGCAGCAGCCGGGCCTGCTGGTGTGGGCTGAGCACGTCGATTTCGTCCAGCAGCAGCGTGCCATGGCCGGCCGCCGCGAAGCGGCCGATCTTGTTGTAGTCGGCGCCCGTGAAAGCGCCCTTGACGTGTCCGAACAGCTCGCTCTCAATTAACTCCGCGGGCAACGCGCCGCAGGCCACCGTGAGCAGCGCGTGGCTGGATCGCCCGGACATTTCATGGATCAGCCGGGCCATGGTCGTCTTGCCCGTGCCGGTCTCGCCCACCAGCAGCAGCGTCACGTCGTGCTTGGCCACGGCCGAGAGGTGGGTCAGCGTCTGGTGGAATTCCCGCGAGTAGGTGCGGTAGCTGAACTCCTTGAAGTTGCACACCAGCGGTTCGGGAGGATCGCCCGCGCCGGCGAACAGGTGATGCCCCAGTTGCTGCGTAAACAGCGCCAGCAATCGCTCGCGGTCCAAGGGCAGCTCCAGCGTCCCATGAAACGGCGAACCCGGCGTGCCCGGAACGGGCTCGCCGCGAATCGTCAAGGCGATCAGCGGCACGGGCGGCCCGGATTGGGCCGCGATGCGCTCGAACTCGGCCAGCGTCTCCGGCGTGCAATGCTCCGGCAGCACGAAAATCGTGGGCAGGTCGCCCGCCGCCAGCAGCTCCTCGATCGCCCCCAACCCGGAAACGCTCTCCACCATGCAACCGAATTCTCGCCCCAGGATCATCCGCAATTGACTGACGAGCGCCATGTCCTGGCCTAGGATCCGAACCTGTCGGGTCAGGATGGCGGTGGGGGATCGAGGTGGGCTTTCGGGGTCCATCGTCAGTCGAACCTGTCAGGGGGGGACCACTGAGCCTGGGGCAACCCGGCAACCCAGAACCCGCACAACTGCGACATCCCCCTAAATCCGCAAATTGCGCATATACCCCACCGTAATTCGGTGAATTGGATTATCAAGCGCTAAACACACAAAACGCACGCGGATTCTGGTGTTTCCAGCGGTTACCCGCGCTGACGTCCGCCCGGAAGCGCGCTACGGCCCCTGCGGGAAGCGTTAACAAAAAAAGCTCCGAGCCACCTAACTGGCTCGGAGCTCTAGGTTTAGACATTGTGATTCGATCCCCGCAGTGGCCAATCTGCCAGCGGGGATAGCCACCGCCGCCGGGTTATCGATCGCTGCCGGGGGTCGGCGCGTCGGTGCGGAACGGCGAGGCCGGAAGACCCTCTTTGTTGGACAGATTCGGTTCGGCCGTTTGGTGCCAGGCGAAGCGGACGGCGACTGGCGCGGGGACCGAATCGGACCAGACGACTACCGACGTGCCGTCGATTTCCGCCTTGGCTTCGACAAACTCCTGATCCTTGCCGGCGATCATGAACCAGGTCAGTGGCTGCCCGTCGCGGGACACCAGGCCGCCGCCCACATGATCGAACTCGATACGGATCTTGCCGCCCTCGACCTTCATCGACTTATACATCGGGCCGGAATACACCAGATCGTCCTGGCCATAGTCCTTGGCCAGGGCCCAAAGCGCCAACCGGCGGCCCACGTCTTGTTTATTCCGGGGATGGATGTCCTTGACATTTCCGATGTCCACCGTGGCTGCCATGCCCGTGTGGGGAATCGATAAGGCGGCGGCCTGAGCCTCCCAGATACCCGCCAATCGAGTGGGATCTCCGCCATAGGTATAGGGAGCCAACTGCACGAAGTAGAACGGCATGTCGTCACGGCCCCAGAGGGTCCGCCAGCCGCCGATCAGGGCTTTCATTTTCTCGTAGTACAACATCCCTTCGCCATTGTTCGACTCGCCCTGGTACCAGATGGCCCCACGAATGGCGTACGGCAGCAAGGGGTGGATCATTCCGTTGTAGAGTGCCAGCGGGGTCTGATGGTTGATTTTTCCGTCCTGGTTTTTGGTCGGAAAGTTTTCCAGGTTCTTGGCGATTTCCTCCAGGGCCGGAACCTGCTGAAAACCGACGGGCGGGGTCCAGGGTTCGATTCGCGTGCCGCCCCAGTTGGAGCCGATCAATCCGATCGGCACTCCGAGTTCCTTTTGCAGGTGGCGGGCGAAGTAGTAGCCGGTGGCCGTGAAGCCGGCGACCGTTTCGGGGCTGCAGACTTTCCAGCCATCCGACGGGACGTCGGCTTCCGGCTTGTCGGCGGGGCGGTGCGGGATCTTGATGTGCCGGATCTGGGGGTGGTTGGCGGCGGCGATTTCTTCCTGCGGGTTGTTGCTTTGGGCCACGTTCCATTCCATGTTCGACTGGCCGGAGCAGAGCCAGACCTCGCCCACCAGGATATTCTTGGCGGTGACGGTCGAGCTGCCTTCGACGGTCAGCACATGGGGGCCGCCGGCTTTCATGGCGGGCAGCGTGACCGACCACTTGCCGTCTTCGCCCGCCTTGGCCTTGGCAGAGGCGTCGCCCAGGCGTACCGTTACTTCGGTTCCGGGCGTGTCCCAGCCCCAGATGGGCAGCGGTTGTTCGCGCTGCAAGACCATGTTATCACCCAGAACGGCGGGCAACTTGACTTCGGCCAGGGCCGGGCGGCCGGCCAGCGCCGCCTGGGCCAGCAGGGTTGCCAGGGCCAGCAGGCCCGCCAGCCACCAGGAGCACGGAGGTTGTCGTCGCATGAAGAGACTCCTTATCAGGGACCAGAAATTCATCTGCAGGTCGAATACCAAGGCAAGGCTACGATAACGGCCAGTTCCGCTCCACGCAATCGGCCCCGTTCCAGGCCATCGGCCCCGGTTCGCTCATGAAAACCATCTTGAAACTGCTGGTCCTGGCCGCTGTCCTGGGCGGCGCCGCGGCCGCGGCCTACAACCCGGTCCGCGAGTACTGGAAGAAACGGTCTCAGCCGGACTGGCGGCTGGCGGCCGTGGAGCGGGGAGACATCGTGACGGTGGTCAATTCCACGGGGACCGTCAAGCCCGTGTTGTCGGTGCAAGTGGGTTCGTTCGTCTCCGGGCCGATCACGGACGTGCACGTGGACTTCAACGAGCGGGTGGAACGCAACCAGTTGCTGGCCAACGTCGACCCGCGGCTGTTCCAGGCCAACGTCGATCGGGACCAGGCGACCTTGGCCACGCGGCTGGCGGACGTGTCCCGCGCCGAGGCGCAGCTCAAGCAAGCCGAAAACGACTGGCTGCGGGCCCAGGCGTTGTTCCAGGAAAGTCCCGAATTCATTTCAGCCTCCGAAATGGACCAGTACCGCTTCAACTTCAAGTCGCTGGAGGCTCAGTTGGCGCTGGCCCAGGCCTCGGTCGATCAGGCGCGAGCCAGCCTGAAGAATTCGGAGCAGAACCTGGAATACTGCGAAATCCATTCGCCGGTGGCCGGGATCGTCATCGACCGCATGATCGATCCGGGCCAGACGCTGGCCGCCTCGTTCCAGACTCCCGTACTGTTTATCGTGGCTCCGAACATGGAGCAGAAGATGCACGTCTACGCCGCGGTGGATGAGGCCGACATCGGTTACATCCGCGCGGCCCAGCGGGAGCAGCGGCCGGTCCGCTTCACGGTCGACGCTTACCCGGACGACCTGTTCGAGGGCCGGATCGAGGAGGTAAGGTTCAGCAGCACGACGAACCAGAACGTGGTGACGTATCCCGTGGTGGTCTCGGCGCCCAACCCCGACCTGAAGTTGTTGCCCGGCATGACGGCCAGCCTGTCCTTCGAGATCGACCAGCGGAAGGATGTGATGAAAGTCCCCAATTCGGCCCTGCGGTTCTATCCGGAAAGCAAGCATGTGCACCCGGACGACCGCAAGCTGCTGGACGGCGCCACGCTGGACCAGCCGGAGCAGCAGGACGAGCAGTTCGGCGAGGCCGAGATGTCGGCCATGGACAAGGCGGCGGCCCGGCGGGAGCGCAGCCGCCGCCACGTGTGGGTGGCCGACGGCGAGTTCCTGCGGGCCGTGGAAGTGGTGGTCGGCGCCAGTGACAGCAAGTTCACCGAACTGCTCACGGGGAAACTCAGCCTGGGGCAGCAGTTGGTGATCGGGATCAAGCCAAAGGCCGCCGGATTCTGATCTCGCGGCGGTGCCGGGGGACGCGGGTCGCGGGAGTGGAACGCGGTTGCTCGAACGAACGCTGGCCAACGAAAGACGAAACGCCGATGTCCCTGCTGCTGACCGTCCGCATCGCCCTGCGAGCGCTGGCGAAGAACAAGATGCGAGCCGGCCTGACGGTGCTGGGTGTGGTGATCGGGATCGCCGCCGTGACCGCCATGGTCTCGGTGGGCCAGAGCGCCAGCTCGCTGGTGCAGGGGCAGTTCCAATCGCTGGGCACCAACATCATCGTCGTCATGCCGGCGCGCCAGCAAAGCGGCGGGGTGCGGGAAGGGAATCGGCCCACGCTGACGGCCCGCGATTCGGACGCGATTGTCGCCGAGTGCTCGGCGGTGCTGGCTTCCTCACCGCTGGTCGGCACCGCCGGCCAGGTGATCTTCGGCCATTCCAACTGGCGGCCGAAGCAGATCATGGGCGTGGGCCAGGATTATCTGACCGTCCGCAACTGGCCGCTGCGGCACGGCGGGTTCTTCACCGACCGCGACATTTCCTCGGCGGCCAAGGTCTGCGTGATCGGCCATACACTGGTCGCCCGCTTGTTTCAGACGGCCAATCCCCTCGGGGCCACGGTGCGGATCAAGAACATCCCTTTCCGTGTGATCGGCGTGCTGGACAAGAAAGGGGCGAACCTGGTGGGCGACGATCAGGACGACATCGTGCTGATCCCTTACTCGACGGTCCGCAAACGGTTGGAGGGTTCCAGCTTCGACGACGTGCACGCCCTGATGGTCTCGGCCCGTTCGCTGGATCGGATGTGGGAAGCCGAATTGCAGATCAACCAGTTGCTGTTCGAGCGGCATCGTATCCATCCGGGCGATCCGCCCGATTTCCAGGTGCAGAACATGACCGAGATCGCCAAGGTGCTGGGCATCATCACGGGCACGATGACCTTGATGCTGGCCTCGATCGCCGGCATTTCGTTGATCGTGGGCGGCGTGGGCATCATGAACATCATGCTGGTTTCGGTCACGGAACGGACGCGGGAAATCGGCATCCGGATGGCGGTCGGAGCCCGGCCGCGCGACATCCTGCGGCAGTTCCTGGTCGAGGCGGTGATGCTCTCCTGCATCGGCGGCGTGGTGGGCGTGGCCGTGGGCATCGGCGCCTCGACCGGCATCACGCTGGCGATCAACTCCGTGTCCAGCGGCAGCGACTGGCCGGTGGTGATCTCCTTCCAGGCCGCGGCCGTGGCCATGCTGTTCGCCGCCGCGGTGGGGATCTTTTTCGGCTTTTATCCGGCTCGCCGAGCCAGCCGGCTGGATCCGATCGAGGCCCTGCGGTACGAGTAGCTCCGGCCGCATCCCGCCGGCCTGCAGCCGTTCAATTCGCCGGGGCTCCACCCGACTCTTCCCCCGCGTGCTCGGCCGGAATCGGGCTGCCGTGAGGATCGATCCGCGGCGTGTTGGTGGCCGCGCTGAGTTGCTCCCGCAGGCCCAGATCCGTGAAGTGTTCCAGCCGCTCGGCCTTGTCGTGAATCCGCTCGGCGTCCACTCCCACCTCCGAAACCAGGTACAGTTCCCACAGCCGGTGCGAGCGGACGAGTCCCTGGGCGCGCGCGGCCCCGCGCGGCGTCAACAGCACCGCGTCGGCCGCGATGACCACTTCTCCGCGGTGCCGCAGCCAGGCCAGCACCAGCCACAAAGTCAGGCGGTCCGCCAGCAGCATCTCCCGCAACGCCTCGCGGTTGGGGCGCGGCTGCCGGCCGCGTTCGTCGAGCCGGTACAGCAGGCCGACCACGTCCTCCGCCAGGATGCTCCAGCTCAGTTGCCGCCGCCGAACGAACTTCACCACCACGCCGTGACGCGGGCCGAAGGCCACGGCCAGCAACAGGATCAGGCCCGCGGCCACGGCCATCATGCCGGCCGTGGTCGTGCTCTGGAAGCCAAACCATGTGGGTACGACCAGGGCCCCCGCGTGCCCCGCCACGGCCGAAGCCGCCCCCAGCAGCACACTCAGCCCGATCATCCGCGGCAGGCGGTCGGTCAGCATGTAGGCGGCCGCCGCCGGCACGACCAGCATCGCCACCACCAGGATGTTGCCCACGCTCTCGAAACTGGCCACCGCCGTGACGGCTACCAGGATCATCAGCAGGTAATGCATCCAGCGGGCGTTGAATCCCACGGTGGTCGCCAGCGCGGGATCGAAGCTGCTGATCTTCAGTTCCTTGAAAAACAGCAGGACGAACGCGGCGTTGAGCACGACCACGCAACCCAGCATGACCACGGCCCGCGGCAGTTCCCAGCCGCCAACCCGGACCGTGTCCAGCGGCGTGAGTTCGATGGCCCCGTACAGCACGCAGCCCGGATCCAGGTCGACGTGGTCGGCCGCCTGCACGATCAATACCAGCCCCAGCGCGAACAGCGAAGTGAACACGACGCCCATCGACGCCCCCTCGTCCACTTGTCCCACGCCCCGAATCCACTCGGTGAACAGCGCCGTCAGCACGCCCACCAGGACGGCGCCGAGAAACATCGGCAGGCTGCTGCGACTGCCGCTCAGAAAGAAGGCCGCCGCCAGGCCCGGCAGCACGGCGTGACTGATGGCATCGCCCAACATGCTCATCCGTCGCAGAACCAGGAAATTGCCCAGCAGCGCCGCGGCGACCGCGCAGAGCACTCCGGCCAGCACAATCCAGCCATCCAGCTCCCAGTTCCAGCCTGCCAGTGCTTCCATCTTGAGCGTCTCTCAGGCGTTGCCGCGGGCGGCGGCCTCCGAACCAGCGACGACTGGCGGCGCCAGTTGGTGCGGGCTGGCCGGAACTCCGGCCCGCGTCTTGTCCAGCAACGATTCCAGGCGAGCCACCACGTCCGGCTCCAGCACATGCTCGATCGCGTCGGCCTCCCGGTCCACCCGGCTCGGCGCGATGTCGGCATAGGTGATCAAGTACAATTCCCAAAGCCGGTGCTGGCGCGTCAGCCGGACCGCCTCGCGCATCCCGGCCGCGGTCAGCCGCAGCCGCTGGCCCGTTCCCGCTTCGCCCGCTCCTGCTCCGACCGACCCCACTTCGACCAGCCCCACTTCGACCAGCCCCGCCCGGGCCGCTCGCCGGATCGACCGCCGCAGACGGGCCGGCGACCAACTGCGGCGCGACAGTAATTCGCGCTGGGACACGTCTCGCCAGCCGCCTGCCGGATCCGCTCCGCCGCTCCCTTCCAGCTCCAGCAGCTCGTACATCGCCCGCAGCAGGTGCTGGCGATTGACCACCGTCTGCAGATGGGCCCGCCGCAGCCAGCGGACCAGTAGTCCGCGCGCGGTGCCGAACGTCATGCTGGCGAGAAAAAAGGCGGCGCAGACCAGCACGATCATGGCCCCCGAAGGCAGCCGCGGCACCAGCGCGCTGGCGGCGGCGCCCAGGCATCCGCCCACGGCGCCCAGGACGCCGGAGATCACGCCCAGGGACCACATCGAGTCGGTCCAGAAACGGGCCGCGGCGGCCGGCATCACCAGCAGCGCGATCATCAGAATCAGGCCCACCGCCTGCAACCCGACAATCGTGACCAGCACCACCAGACCCATCAGGGCCAGATCCAGGCCGAGAACCGGGAAGCCGCGCGAACCGGCAAATCCCGCGTCGAAGCAGAGCAGCTTGAGTTCCTTGAACAGCAGCAGACTGACCCCGATGCAGATGGCGGCCGCGGCGGCGATCAGTTGCGCATCCTGGGCGCTCATCGACGCCGTCTTGCCGTAAATGAACGACTCCAGCCCGGCCGCATGCCCGGCGCGCATCTGCTGGATCACGCCCAGCAGCGCCAGCCCCGCGCCGAAGAACACGCTGAGCACAGCTCCCAGCGCCGTGTCCTCCTTCAGCCTGGTCAGATGCCGCAGTAGCAAAATGGCCGCCACGCCGGCCAGCCCGGTCAGCGTGGCGCCGAGCAACAACACCGGCAGCGACTTGCCGTCGCCCCCCAGCACAGTTGCCAGCAGGAACGCCAGGCCGATGCCAGGCAGTGTCGCGTGACTCAAGGCGTCGCCCATCAAGGCCCGTTTGCGGAGCAGGGTGAAGCTGCCCACGATCCCCGCCGCGCCGCCCAGCAACGTAGCTCCCAGCAGCACGACCCGCGTGTTGTAGTCTTCCAGCAGCAGCAACCGCCGCCACTGTTCCCAACCCGGCCAGTCCATGGACCGGCCGGCCAGCGAGCTGCGCGTCTGGACCGAGCCGCGGGCCAAGACCGACGTCGCGTCCGGCCGCGCCCTCTCCGGTGC
>JAGFJK010000322.1 GCA_024102795.1 Pirellulaceae bacterium | reverse complement strand
CATGTGGATCCAATGCGTGATCCGCGACAGTTCGTAATCGTTGCCCGACTGGACGATCTGAGCGCCCTCGCGCGTGGCCAGGAACCTTTCCACTCGCTGCAGCAATTCGTGCGGGTCCATCTGCTGAAGCTGGTCCGGATCCGTGATGCCGCAGGCCACCAGGATCCGCGCGTCGTACGGCCGCAGATAGGGCACGCAACAGACCAACCAGGCCTGGGCCTGCCAGGCCCGAATGGCGTCCGAGGGGACGGTCAGGTGAGCCAGTTGGGTAGCGGCCGTACGCGGCGACAACGCCAGCAGGTCCGACACCTGGGTCACTCCAATCGCCCGCAGTTGAGCGGCCATCTTGCGGCCGATCGATGGCGCGTCCTCAATCGGGCTGGACGTTTCCAGGTAGAATTTCCAACTGCCCGCCACATCATTCAAGCTGGGTTGCGACTTGCCCGCGGCGGCCTGGTCCGTCGAGTCGTGGCCTTCGAGCAGCCGGGTAAGCTGCTGCCGGGGTTGCGACCAGGGCCGCTCCAGCACGTCGCCGGTGGCCGTGTGCAGGATCGGCTGATCCCGCCTGGCCCGCTCCGCCGCCACGCGAGCTCGGTCCGCCGCCACGCGGACGCGATCGGACAGTTCGCCGGGAAACTCCTCCGGATCCCAATCGGAACGGCCAGTGACAATCCGTGCCGGCGCGTGCGCGGTTTCGACCGGCAAGGCGGGCGAGCGTTCGAGTTGCGGGAGGTCGCGGACCCAGTGGTCCTGTTCGCTCAGCAGCCGCGCCGCCGACGGGTCGGCGGTCAACACGAACACCTGGTGCCCCGCGGCGGCGAACGACGAGAGCACCTGCAGCAGTTCGGGATGTTGCACGATGTCCACGTTCAGGAACGGCTCGTCCAGCACCAGCGGGATGCGAATGTTCTGCTGCGCGTGGATGTCGGCCAGTGCCAGGCGGAGGCTCAGGTACAGTTGGTCGTAGGTTCGCGGCCCCAGCACGTCGTGCGGATAGGTTTGCCCATCATGCGCCGTGATCCACAGCAGGCCGTCGGAGCCGGGGCCGGTGGCCCTCACGTACTTGCCGCTGCTGATTCGCCGCAGATACGACGAGACGAGCGGCAGCAGTTGGGGCGACTGATCGGGGCGTGCGGCAGCGGCCGTGCTGGCCACGAGTTGTTCGAGCCGCTCGACTTCGGCCCGCAACTGCTGATGCTGCAGGGCATGCGATTCCAGCTTCCGCTGGACCGACTGCAGTTGCCGACGCGCCTCGGCCAACTCACTGGTTCCGACCGGCACGCTGGTCGCGGGACCGCGGCGGCGAGCGGCGGTGAGTCGCTGCCGAGCCTTCCGTAAGCGCTGCTCCGCCGACGACAGCTCGGCCGACAGCGCGTCCCCGCGCCGAGCCAGCTCCGCCAGTCGCAACTCCCGCGAACGCTCGCCCGTCGCGCCGGTCGCCTCCGGCCCCGCAACGGGCCGCAGCGCCTGCCGCTGAGCATCCAGGTGCTCGGCGTGCCGATCGCAATCGCATTGTGCCGCTTCCGCTCGGCGGAACAACTCCAGCCCGGCCGGGTCCAGGCGGCCGTACTGCGCCAGCAGTTCCTGCCGGCGCTGGGTGAGTCGGCCAATGTGCGACGCCAGCTCCTGGCGGCAACGGCGCAACTGTTTCAGTTCGTTCACGACCGCGTCGCGCCGCACGCCGCGCTGCTGGGCCGTCAGTTCCTGGCAGAGTTGATACAGTTGCTGCCGAAGCTGTTCGGCCAGCGGGCCGATGGTGTCAAGCGTTCCTCGGCAAGCGCAGCCGTGCAGGGCGGCCGTTTGCAGGCTCGCTAATTGGTCCTGTAATTGGGTCACCTGACGTTCGAGCTGCGCCAGCCGGCTGCGCGGGCTGCGGTTGGCCGCGGCGGGTCGCGCTTGGTTGAGTTGCCACTGGCGCAGTTCATCGCGGAGCGACTCGTCGCGCTTCTCCACATCCTGCTCGACGCGCCGCCAGCGGCGGACCTGCTCGTCCAGCGCTTCCAGTTGCCGCAGTACGGCCGTGACGTCCGCTCGCTCGGCGCGGGACGCCGGCGCGGTCGGAGCAGCCTGGCGCGGAGCTGAGCGCAAGGCCGCCGCTTCCTGCCGTAGCTGGTCAAGCTTGGCCTGAATCCGCTGCAATTCCGCCGTGCGCCGCCGGACCTGTCGTGTCCAGTGGTCGATCTTGGCTGTGTCCGGCACGAACGGTTGTCCACCCAGGCTGCCCAGGCGGGCAATCTGCCTGGTCAGCTCCTCGCGGCGCCGGTCGAGCTTCGCGGACGCCGCCGATTGTTCGTGGTCGCGCAGCGCCTGCCGGGCCGCCTCCAGTTCCCGTCGCAACCCGACTGCCGGCTCAGTCGGCGCGCCTTCCGCCCGCCCGCTCAACAACCCGCCGCCAGACAACAGTTCCAGCAACCGGTTCATGGACGGCCGTCCATGAAAATCCACATCCAGCAGACAGTCGAAGGTGGCCGCGGGCAGTTGCCGCAGACTGGCCAGCAATGCCGGATCCTGCAGCGTGCCATCGGCCGAACGGATGACGAGCCGCCCCTGGCGCGTGCCATCGCTGTAACGGGAAATCTCGAACCTGCCCGCCGCGGTGACCGTGGACAGGCTGCCACCGACCACCGCGTGGTCGTGGGATGCCTGGGGAGTTGGAGGAGCTTCGCCAAAACCGGTCAGCACCGTGCGGACGAAGCAGCGGAGCATCGACTTGCCGGCACCGGGAGGTCCAAAGAACACATTGAGACCTTCCGACAGGCCCTCCAGTGTAAGGTTGCTCCACGGTCCGAAGCCGTCAATCCGGATGCTCTTGATATACATGCCTTGGTTTCCTTACCGTTGCGAAACTCCCTCCTGGGACCGCAGATTACCTGATTTGGCCAATCCCGACCATGGCGATTTTCTGGTCCCTCGCCATGGCCTGGGCGAGCGGCGGGCGTAGCATGGGCTTCCAGCCCGTGATTCTGGGCGTAGCATCGGCTTCCAGCCCGTGATTCTGGGCGTAGCATCGGCTTCCAGCCCGTGCTTCTGGCGTAGCATGGGCTTCCAGCCCGTGATTCTGGCACGACGGTGACCCCGATTTCTCAAAAGCGCCGCCGACTTTCCACCAGGCGTGTTGCGCTACGCCTGCGGCGAGCAGACGGCATTTTCCCCATCCTGCCGAATCGACCCCAGAGGTCAATGGTTGCGGAGGTCAATGGTTGACCGCTCTAACCCCGCAGGCCCCTCCCCAGCCCTCCCCGAAGCGGGGAGGGAGCCAGAGGGATTTCAAGGGGGGAGAGCTCGCGGAAGCAGAGGCCGTCCCAAGTTCCCGGTAGGCACACCCCCTAAATCCCGAGTTACCAACGCCTTAAAAGCTGCACGATCTCAAGCCAGGGAGGGAGCCAGAGGGATTTCCAGGGGGAGCGTTCGCCGCAGCGGAGGCCGTCCCAAGTTTCCCTCGGTTGTCACGCCAAATCCCCACGGAAAAACAACCTAAAAGCGGCACGATCTCTTCCGAACAGAGGCCGTGCCGTTGGCGTCGGTTCGCCTCGCCCGCAGCCGTTCCAGCAGCACGCTGGCCGGTTCGTCGGTCGGGTCCTGCGGGACGAGTTTTCCTTTGAAGGCTTGCTTCAGGATGCTTTGTCGCAGGCGAGCGGCACGACGTAGGCCGTGGTTAATTGCCGCGTCGGATGCGTCGATCTGTGACAGTCGTTCGGATGTTTCGTCCACGATACATTGGTGTTCAGCGATTGGCGGAAGTGGAAGAATAACGGATTTGATCTTGTCTTGAGACACGTTGCGCATGGAATCGCTGGTTCCTGTGGCCATCGCTGAAAGCTGGCTCCGAGCTAAAGAACTACTCATGGCTGTATGAAGCCAAAGCAGATTCACAATCTTGCTGGCGCGAAGTCGGAGGCTCTTGTCACTCAGCAGTAGCCGTGGCCGACAGTTGCCGACCAGCACGGTTGCTCCGACAAGCTGCGTTGTGTTCGAGCGGGATAAGAGCATGTCATTCGGCTTGATCTCATCAGAAGGATCGAATGCAGCTTTCGGAGGGATTGCTTTCTGTTCCTCCTCAAGAAATGTACCCCACGTCATCGCACTCACTTTGACCACGCCCCATTCATCCAGTTCAGCAGGCCGCGTAAGGCACTCAAAGGACTTCCCGGCTTCAATTCCGTGAAGCAGTTGCCCGAGAGAAGCCCAGCACCAACCCTCTGGCAGTTCCGGCAAGCCGGTCGTATCAGGCGGCGTCGGCTCGACGTATTTCTCCTTCCAGTTCTTTGGCGGCTCCTTCTTGGCGGCGGCGAACTTGACGAGTTGGTCGGTTTCCCACTTCCGGCGGCGTTCGGTCAGGATGCGTTCGAGGAGTTTGGAGGCCGGTTCCGTGTCACCCTGCTCGGCCCGCCATGCCTCGGTCAGCTTGCCTTCGACGGCGGCCTTCAGAACGGCGGCACGGTAACGCTTCAAGTTCGCCTTCGCCCGCTCCAGCGCAGCAACTCCGGCATCCAGATCCGAGAACAGTTCCTTGAGCTTTGTAACGATCCGACGTTGTTCATTGACTGGCGGAACGCAGATGTGAAAGGCTTTTACTTCAGGGAAATAGATGGTCGTATGGGTTGTCCCTTTCCCGAAATTGCGTATGTCCTCCCCTTCTGCGATCAGCGCATACATCAAGAACTCCGGTGCAAGGCAGTCCGTGCAAACCCAATTCACAAAATCTTGGCTCGTCGCCATCTCTCGGCCCATGACCAAGACGTAGCCGACAGATGCCGTTCTGGAAAGGCATACCGTTCCTGCGGGGAGCCGCCGAGCCGCCGAGTTTTCGATCCCAAGTTGGGTAACTTGTTGAATCGTGTCGTGGATCGTTTTGCCGTGGTGCAGTCTCGCATCCTTTATTCCGATCCACGCAATGTCACCATCGTCCCAATACTCCGGGTGCGTGCGGCTTGGGGTGTGGCCCGTTTCCAGACGAGCGATGTCCGTCAATAACATCCAGCGCCAACCGGGCGGGGTGGGCATCTCCGCTTTCCCTACGGAGATCGCGTACCGACCTGGAATGATACTCGTAGTTGGTGGCCTGCCACTCATGCCGCCAACCTCATGTTCAGTTCATCCAATATGGCGGCGAGCTTGTCGCCAAAAAGCTCGTAGGCCCGCCCCAAGCCGCCAATCGAATTGAACGGCACGTCCTCCAGGTCGTCCTGCTCGATGGCCAGGCTGCTGGCGATGTGGTCCTTGATGGCGTCGAGCCACTTTCGCTGGTCGGCGGTGAACTCCACGCCGGCGGCCTGCTGGTCGGCGATCCACCGCTGATACCGTTCCTCGACCGTCATGCCGACCGGGGCCAACGGCGTGTTCGGGTCGATGGCATGGCGGACCAGGGCGATCACGTCCACCAGTTGCTTGCCTCCTTTGCCCCGCACTTTGTCCGGCTCGACCACTTCAAACGCCTGCCACAGTCGCAGCAGCGATTCGGGCCGATTAGGGTCCACGAAGAAGGGCGGCTGGTTCAGCTTCGCCGCCAGTTCCTTGACGTGCCGGAACTTCAGCCCGGCCCGGTACGGCACGCTGTATAGCACCTGAAGCGCCTCGATCTCGTCCTTGTTCTCTTCGATGAACTTCCGAAAGCTGGTCAGCATCGACTTCGCCTTCTCCAGCGCCTCGGCGTCGAAGCCCGCCCGGAGAAGTTGATCGGGTGTTTGCTCGTCAATCACCTGTTCCAGCGACCGTTTCGCCGCCAGGATCGCCTCACGCAGGTTCGGGTTGTGGAACGCCTTGAGCGCCGCCGCCATCTGCTCCCGCTCGACCTCGGCGATCTGCCGCTCGCTCGGTTCCTGGTCTTCAGGGATGCTGAACTTCGCCGCCGCCAACTGCGTGTTGCTATCGGGGTCGATGCTCTTGAGCAGCCCGGCACTGAGTTCCGACAACGACTTGCCGCCCGATGCCTCCTGAGCGGCCGCAGCCTGGATCGGGTCCACTTCCTGGTCGAGCCGGGCGAGCCGGGACGCCAGCGTGGACACGACGTCGTCGTTGGCCGCACCCGCTGCGACGAGGTTCAGAATCTTGTCGAGCGGCACGGACGGCTTGCGGTCCAGCGGCCTGGTCGCCGTCTTCTCGTCCTCGCACACGCCCACCGCATCCACGATGACGAAGTGCGTCTTGTGCCGAGCGTCGGGCGTGACGCTTTGCAGCACGTCGGGATCGACCACCCGGCAGCCACGACCCTTCATCTGCTCGAAGTAGCCGAGCGAGCGGATATTCCGCATGAAGATCAGGCACTCCAGCGGCTTCACGTCGGTTCCCGTGGCGATCATGTCCACGGTCACGGCGATGCGAGGGAAGTACGAGTTGCGGAATTCGGACAGCAGTTCATCCGGCTTCTTGCCCGTGCTTTTCGACGTGATCTTCTGGCAGAAGTCGTTTCCCTTGCCGAACTCCTCCCGAATGATCCGCACGATGTCTTCGGCGTGCAGGTCGGTCTTGGCGAAGACCAGCGTCTTGGGAACCTCGGTGCGGCCAGGGAAGATTTCCGGCAGATTGTCCTTGAACGTGCGGACGACCAGACGGATCTGGTTCTCGGCCACCACGTCCCGGTCAAGCTGGTTGGCCGTGTAGGTCAGGTCGTCATCCAGTTCCTTGTACTTCTTCCCCTTTGTGCGACGATCCCGGTGAGGGACGAACACGCCTGGTTCACGAGCGAGCCTGGCCCCGTCCTTGGTGATCAGCGTTTCGATGCGGTACACATCGTAGCCAACGTTCACGCCATCGACCACGGCCTGCTCGTGGGCGTAGTCCTGAACGAGATTCCCGCCGAAAAAGCCGATGGTCTGCCTGGTCGGTGTGGCGGTGAGGCCGATCAGGAACGAGTCGAAGTATTCCAGAACTTGCCGCCAGATGTTGTAAATGCTGCGATGGCATTCATCGACCACGATGAAGTCGAACGTCTCGATGGGGATCTTGGCGTTGTAAACGACCGGCAGCGGTTCCTTGATGAGCGGAGTTTCCGTCTCGAACAGCGAACCTTCTTCGTTCTCCTCCAGGAAGTCTTCCTCGCCCTTGAGCATCGAGTAGAGCCGCTGGATCGTAGTGATGCAGACCTTGGAGGCCGGGGCGATGGTGTTCTTCTTCAAGCGCTGGACCGTGTACTCCTCGGTGAAGTTGTAGCCGTTCACCGGACTGACGAACTGCTGGAATTCGTTGAGCGTCTGTTTGCCCAGGTTGTTCCGGTCCACCAGGAACAGAATCCGCCTGGCGTCGGCGTACTTGATGAGCCGGTAGCAGAAGTTGACGGCGGTGTACGTCTTGCCGCTGCCGGTTGCCATCTGGATCAGCGCCCGGGGCTTGTTGAGAGCCAGCGACTGTTCGAGGTTCTGGATGCTCTCGATTTGCACCCGCCAGAGATTGCCGGTGTTGAGCGGCGGCATTTCCCGCAGCCGGGTCCGCACCTGTTGGTCGAGCCTGGCGAGGCGGATCAGCTCCTCGGGCCGGTGGAACGTGAAGACCGCCCGGCTGCGGGCATCGGCTTCGAGCGTGTTCGTGAACTGCGTGACCTCGCCGGTGGACTCGTAGGCGAACGGCAGCGGCAGCCGATGGTGAGGCAGGCCAGCAGGCAGGCCGTCGAGATACTTGCCGGATTGCGTTTCGACGCCGGTGAGCGTGTGGCCCTTGGGTTTCGCCTCAACCACGCCGATGGCCTTGGCGTTGGCGTAAAGCATGTAGTCGGCATCGCCGGTGGTGAGCGGGAATTCCCGAACGGCGACGCCCAGGCCCGCCGTGATGTTCATCTGGCGGTAGTCCTGCACGATCCAGCCAGCCTGTTCAAGCTGGCGGTCGATCTGCTGCCGGGCTTGTTGTTCGGGAGTCATGCGCCACTTTATTCCCAGGTCGCCGGGGCACGCCGTCTGGAATCATCCGACGCGCTGCTCTGGCTTCCGACAGCCCACCGCGCGCCGCCTTCCCGTCTGGGTGTTGTCTGCCGAGTGCAAGTATCCTACGATATGCGAGGGCAACCAGCAACCGGCAAGTGCTTGCCAGGAGTGACCTTGCGATGACGTTCGGGACGAGGGTGCGGCAACTTCGGCACGCCAAGGGGTGGAGCCTGCGTGACCTGGCCGAGAAAGTCGATGTCGGCTTCACCTACCTGAGCCGGGTCGAGAACCAGCGGCTGAACTTCGGCGATTACCCGTCCGACGCCTTGATTCACCGACTCGCCGAGGCCCTGGAAGCGAACGAGGACGAATTGCTGATCCTGGCGAAGCGAATCCCGGAGCCGGTCAAGAAGCGATTCCTGCAGCGGCCCGATGCGTTTTGTGCCTTCGCGACTTGCGACGACGCCACGCTCGACAAGTTGATGGTCGAAATCGGCCAGACGCCGAAGCCGAGGAAGATAGCGAGGAGGTAGGTGGTTTGACAGACTGAAGGTGCCGGAGGCCCGCGCGTCGAGCTATCCACTCCGAGCGAACATCAAGCACGCTGCGAACAGCGACAGGAGAAAGCTTGAACACGATGAAGAAGGAGTGAGGTCGTGGCCTTCGATGAAACCCTCGCCGGTCGCATCCGGGACGCCCTTGCCCGAATGAGGAACGTCGAGGAGAGGAAGATGTTCGGCTGCATCTGCTTCCTGCTCAACGGCAACGCCCTGGCCGGGGTCTGGAAGGACCGGCTCATCGCCCGCCTCATTCCTTCAAGAACGAGAGCGACCAACCAGCGAAGATGCTCATCTCCGTCGCTCCCGCTGGCCTGGAGCGACATGAATCCGATCATGGCGGGTCTTGACTTTGCCGATAATTGCATATACAAATAGATGCGGGCAGGGAGCGAAGCCATGGCGAAGCCGGCCACCACCATCGAAACGATCGCCACGTCCTGCATCGCCGGGCGGCTGCGTTTGCTGAACCGGGTCATCACCAACCTCTACGACGAAGCGTTGCGGCCCATCGGCGTGAAATTGAGCCAGGGCAACGTCCTGGCCGTCACCGCCAAGCTCGGCGTGGCCCGACCCGCCGAAGTTTGCGACATCCTGGAACTCGACACGTCCACCCTCAGCCGCACCGTGGACCGCATGGTGGAGAAGGGCTGGCTGGAAATCCTGCCGGACGATGACGGTCGATCGCACCCGTTCCGGCTCACCGATCAAGGGAAACGGCTCATGGAGAAGGCGATTCCACCCTGGGAGAAAGCCCAAGCAGAAGCCAAGAAGCTGCTCGGAGATGATGGGTTGCGGCTGCTCGACGCCGCCATCAAGCGAATCAAGACTGCCCAGGACAAGTGAGTTTTTTTTGCCGAGATACTTGCATATACAAATACAGGAGCATTCCAGGTGACGACAGCATCTCTGCCGGTTCTGCAGGAAGCCGGCCCATCCACAAAGATCGACGCCGAGCGGCTGCGGCAACTGGCGCACGATTGCGGGGCCGATGACGCCGGGTTGGTCGAGATCGGGCATCCGGGCCTGGACGACCAGCGGGCCGACATCCTGAAGTTCTATCCCAAGACCAAGGCGCTCCTGGCCATCGTCTGTCGCATGAACCGGGAGCCAATCCGCAACCCGGCTCGGTCGGTGGCGAACCTGGAATTCCACACGACCGGCGAGGAAGTCAACGATGTCTGCCGGGCTGTCGTGACCACATTGGAGAAGGAAGGAATCCCGGCGATCAACCCACCGATGGGCTTCCCGATGGAGTCCGACCGCTGGCCGGAGAAGATGTGGGTCGTCTCCCACAAACCCGTAGCCGTCGCCGCTGGCCTGGGCATGATGGGCATTCATCGCAACGTTATTCACCCGAAGTTCGGCAACTTCATCTTGCTGGGAACGGTCCTCATCGGAGCGGACGCCACGGAATACGATCCGCCCATCGACTACAACCCGTGCCTCTCCTGCAAACTCTGCGTGGCGGCGTGTCCGGTCGGTGCGATCTCACCGGACGGCCAGTTTGATCTCGCCTCCTGCTACACGCACAACTACCGGGAGTTCATGGGCGGGTTTGGCGATTGGGTCGAGAACATCGCCGACGCCAAGAACGGCTTGGACCTGCGCAAGAAAGTCGCCCGGCAAGAAACTGTCTCGACCTGGCAGAGTCTCGCCTTCGGCCCGAATTACAAAGCGGCCTATTGCCTTTCCGTTTGTCCTGCGGGTGAAGACGTGATCGGGCCGTTCCAAGCTGACCGGAAGGCGTTCCTGAAGGAGAACGTCAAGCCGCTTCAGGAGAAGGAAGAAACAATCTATGTCGTGCCGAAGTCCGATGCAGAGGATCACGTTCGGAAGCGGTTCCCGCACAAGACCGTCAAGCAAGTTCGGGGCAGCCTGTTGCCTCGCACGATTGCCGGATTCCTCAGCGGAATGCCTCATACCTTTCAGCGTGGCCAGTCCGAAGGGCTGAACGCCGTCTTCCACTTCACGTTCACGGGAAAGGAGCCTCGCACCGCCACAGTCGTCATCCAAGACAAGACCATCCAGGTGGCTGACGGACATCAGTGGTCTGCCAACCTCCGGCTCACCGCCGACAGCGAGACATGGCTGGGATTCCTGGCCAAAGAGCGGAGCCTGCTGTGGGCGCTCCTGCGCCGGAAGATTCGCATCAAGGGGTCGCCGAAGCTGCTGATTGCCTTCGGGAAATGCTTTCCATCGTGACGGGCCATAAACTGAATAACTGTTCCCACGCCTGGCATGAAGCCCAGAGCGTTGACCTCCTTCGGGTCCACTTGCCCGGCGTCCTTGACGACTCTGCCGAACGAAGTCGCCTCGAACTCTTCAAGCGGGACTTGGACCTCGATCCATTCGTCTTTCCTGGTCTGGACCGTGGCCCGATACGAGAAGGCGATCAGCGGCTTGTTGAGGTAGAGGCTTAGCGTATATTCCCGGCCATCGCCCCGGACCTTGGCGACCACGGTATCGCCTTTCTCCAGTCCGAGCTTCATGGCCCGTGTTCGCACGGAGGCGAAGCCGCCGTTGTTTTCCAAGGACAACGTGCCGAAGAACTCCAGGGTGTTCTTGTCGGTGATCCTGAACTTACCTTCGGAGACGCAGCCCATCACGCCGTCGTTGACCGGCTGCCACTCCTTCGCAGCATCGGCGCCGGTGAGGTCGAACAAAAGTTGAAGCGTGTCCTCGGCCATGGCAAACGACCCCACCAGGAGCAGCAAGGGCAGCGCCAGCATTCTAGGGATCATCATCTGCCCCAATTCATCGCCGTGATGCTCAGTTGCCGAAACGAATCCGCACTGGGCCTCACGAGGCTGTGGTGCGTGGCCGTTGGACAACCGATGGCCAGCTTGACGCGGCCTGGTTTCGGCCTCGGCAACGTGCCGGTTGAATTCGGAGCGGTCCACTCGGTCGATTGAGGAGTGACCGAGGGGTGGTCCGTGGATGCTACGATGTCGAGTTGGCGATGCACCCTAAATGCACCGCATTCCGGGAAATGCGCCCTATTTCGGGCACTCTCTGGGAATTTTCGATTTTCACAAATCGTTGAATTGCAACGACTTGTGAAAATGTCGATCACCTGTCGATCTCGCCCATCACGATGTCCAGCGAACCGATGATCGCGGGTACGTCGGCGATCAGGCAGCCGCGGCAGAGTTCCGAGGTGACCGACAGGTTGCAGAACGAACTGCTGCGGGCCCGAGCCCGCCAGGGGATCGAACCCCCGTCGCTGACCAGGTAAAAGCCCATCTGGCCGCGAGGCGCCTCGGTTTCGAGGTACGCTTCGCCCTTGGGCAGCTTCTGGGTCAGCTTGATGGGCGTGCCCCAGTCGCCGGTGGCCTGGCTGTAGCGATCGATCGCCGTGCGGACCAGGTCGATGGACTGCACCACTTCGAGCATCCGCACGTAGAAGCGATGCCAGCAATCGCCCAGCACCGCCTCCCTGGGCACGGCCGGATAATCGTGGTCCTTGGGATAGCTGCCGTTCTTCTCGACGATGATCTCAAAAGCGTAGCCGTCGTACATCTCCGTGTAGCGCGCCTCGCCGTCCCGCCGCAGGTCGTGATCGACGCCGCTACCTCGCAGCACGGGCCCGCTGCAGCCGTAGTCAATCGCCTTCTCGGCCGACAGCACGCCGATCCCCGCCGTCCGCTGGACAAAGATCGCGTTGGTGGTCAGCAGCGCGTGGTATTCCGCGATCACCGGCTCGAACTGCGCCAAAAACGCCTCGCACTTCTGCAGCCAGCCGCGGGGCAGGTCGGCGGTCGCACCGCCCGGCGTGAGGTAGCTGTACGTCAGCCGCGCGCCGCATGCCTCCTCGAACAGGTCGAGGATCTTTTCCCGCTCCCGGAAGGCGTACAGGAACGGGCTGAAGGTGCCCAGATCCAGGCCGTACGCTCCCATGCCGACCAGGTGGCTGGCGATGCGCCCCATTTCGGCGATGATCACCCGCAGATGGCGCGCCTTCTCCGGCAGTTGGTAATTCAGCAGTTTCTCCACGACCAGGGACCAGCCGAGATTCATGTTCATCCCGGCCAGGTAATCCATGCGGTCGGTGTAGGGGATCCACTGCCGCGGCGTGAGATTCTCGCCGATCTTTTCCGCGCAGCGGTGCAGATAACCGATGTGCGGCTCGACTTCGGACACCACCTCGCCGTCGGTCCGCAACACGACTCGCAGCACGCCGTGCGTGCTGGGATGCTGCGGGCCCATGTTGACCAGCATTTCGTCCGTGCGGACGTCGAATTCCACAATCCGCGGGTCGTCCAGGTGCGTAGCCATGCGACCTACCTTCCTCGAATTCCGTGATATTCCAGCGGCATTTCGTAGTCTTTGCGGAGCGGATACCCGACCCAGTCCTCCGGGCACAGGATGCGACGCAGGTCCGGGTGGCCCACAAAATTCACGCCGCTCAAGTCGTACACTTCGCGTTCGTGCCAGTCGGCCGTCCGCCACACTCCGGCCACCGACGGCACCTCGGGCAGATTGCCCGGCACGTCGTCCTGCCAGCGGGGCAACATGACCTTGAGCACCAGCGTGTGTTTCTTCACCGTGCTGGACAGGTGGTAGACCACTTCCATGTGCGGCTGGAACGGAGCCTTGGCCGCTTTCTTCGGATCCGGTTCGCAGTAGTCGACGCCGCTGATGCAGTTGAGCATGTCAAACCGCAAGTTCGGGTCGTGTTTCAAGTATTGGCAAACCTCGACCAGACCTTCCGGCGCCACCTCGATCCAGGGATCCAGGGCTTCGAGCGAGGCACCGGTAATCCGGTCGCCGAATCTCTTCTGTAACGATTGCAGGAGTGTCGGGCCACTCATGGTTGTTCTGCCTTCCCTCAGGTCTTGGTCGTGGAATCGCCCGGCACTGGTCCGGCTACGCGGAGACCAGGGATTCTTCGGCCGGCGCGGCCTGGCCTGGCGGCGGTTCTTGTTGCACTTTCGCCCCTGCCATGGCCCGCACCCAGTTCAGGTCGCCGCGGCTCCAGACATAGGCGAAGCCTATCAACAGAACTGTGAAGAACACGACGATGTCCACAATGGTCAGCCAGGCCAACTGGCCGGCTCCCTGCCGCGCGATGGCCGCCGCCTGGCTGGCTCCCGACGCCGCTTCGGGCAGGACTGCTGCCAGCGAAGCGGGCGGCTGTTCGACCACCGTGGGATCCCACACGCCGAGTTCGCGGTACAGTCGCCGAGCGTCATCGGTCAGTGTCAGTTGGCCGTCGACCGCCTGGACGATCTGCGCGTCGGCCGGGCCGTGCATCAAATTCGTGGACTTGCCAAAGACGGCCGCCCAGGGGAAGAAGAAGGCTACCTCCACGTCGAAGATAATAAACAGCAGCGCCACCACGTAGAATCGCAAGTCAAACTGCACGAAGCTCGACCCGATCGTCGGTTCGCCGCACTCGTAGATTTCGAGTTTCTCCGGGTGCGGATCCCGCGGTCGCAGGAACCAGCCAACCAGCAGATTGGCGAACAGGAACAGCACACCCACGCCGGCGAACAACGCCAGGTATGCCACAATTCCCAACGAAGGTATCATGCCGCGGTTCCGTTCCCTGTCTGCCCGCTCGCCAGACGCCAGGTGAAATCCCGGCGCGGACGGGGCGTGTTGCTATGCCTTCAACTCTGGCTGTCCGCCATCACCTGGCGTCCCCAGCACCGTCGCCGCCGTCAAGGGCTGGCGGTTCGCGCAACCCTCGCCCACCTCGTGCCAATGCAGGACTTCGGCGTCACCAAGCTTCCAACACAGAAAGACCTTTCGGCCTTCCAGCCGGGAGGGAAAATCCACGATCCCTTCCACGGCGCTCTTCAGTTCCACTCCCAACTGATCCAGCTCCGCCGCGAAGTCCCGCAGCCGGCGACGGTCCTTTTCCAGTTCCCGGTGGACGTGGTTCAGTTCGTCCTCGTACGGGTCGCCGGCTTCCATCTCGCGGCCCGATGTCAGGTGCTCCAGTCGCTGCTGGCGCTCCACCACCTCGCGCGACAGCGTCACGAGATCACGAGCGATGACGCGCACCAGCGGCAGCCGGGCATTCGCCTGCTCGACCGTAAACACTCGGGAGCGGGAGCGTGTGGAGGATGACATCGGGCGGCACTCGCTGTGAGAAATGGATCCGAGACTTACTGGTTCGGACCTCCATGAACCGGCTGGGCAATCACTTTGGACTCCGCCACCGCGGTCGGGTTCAGTGTGGACCGGCCCCAGGCGATGTCCACCGGCAGCCGGGAAAAATCCACGATGCAGCCGTCGCGACTGTAACAACTCAAGTCGTGCGTGGCGCCCATGAAAATGCAGTCCACCGGACAGGGCTCCACGCACAAGGCGCAAAACATGCACTTGGAATAGTCGATGGCAAAACCGGTGATCTTGAACCCCTTGCCGTTCTCGACACGTTCCTTGCCGATGTAGATACAATCGACCGGGCAGGCCTTGGCACATTGATCGCAGGCGATGCAAGTCGTCAGGTCGTAGCGATGAAAACCGCGGTACCTCGGAGCCACCGGGACCGGTTTCTCAGGGTACTCGAACCGCTGCGTAAAGGCCCCTCGGCCCTCCTGGTAGGTGATCAACCAGTAGCGCAAGGTGACCCACATGCCATGAGCCACCGTGGCGACCGCCAGGTAGATATTTCGCAGCCAGGAAATCACGCTCCACCTCCCCTACGCCCGCCTCAAGCCCACCTCTGGCTGCATTATAGGCACCGTCCGCTCTGCCGCAACCGGCGGTCAGAAGACTTCCGTAATCAGGTACGGTCGCCGTCGCCATCGCCCACGGCGTCGATGTTTTTCCGCCGTACGACCCCGCCGTGGCCGCGTCGCGCCGAATGCCGCTCCACCAGCTTGGGTGAGGCTCCAGGGCTGGTCGCCGGCGAGGCTCCGGTGAAGCCTCAGGCTGGCCCGCACAAGTCGATATCAGGAAGCAGCTTAGGTGCGACAACGGGAGGCGCAGGAAGGGATCGTCGGCGAGTTTGCCGGCGGGGCAAACGAGGCCGAGAATACGAATGATATGCCAAACCGGAAGAAAATTCCCTGAAAAATTCTCGGTTGCTGGCCCGGCTTGCTTGACTGGGAGCCCGCAGCACGTAGAGTGGAAGAAAGAAGGGCTGTGCGCAGAAGTGTAGCACCCGCTGTTAGTATTCGCCCCCGTGCAGCTTTGGGAGCAGCCGGCACCAGCCTTCGCCTGAGTTGGCAGTGCCGGCCTGTTTCTGTCCAGATCATCTGGAATGGATGGTCAGACGTTTTACAAGGAATGTCAGATGCTAGTTCTCTCTCGCAAGAAGAACGAAAGTATTGTCATCAACAACGACATTACGATCGTAGTGGTTGAAATCCGCGGTGACAAGGTGCGGTTGGGCGTGGAAGCTCCCAAGGAGGTCCCCGTCCATCGCCGCGAGGTGTACGACGCGATCAAGCGGAGCGAACGAGCTCAAGAGGGTGATTCCGCCAGTGAGGCAGGCACGGCCGAGGAAGGTTAATCGGCTCCTTCGCCTGTCCGGGCAGCTCTTGTTTTCGACCCTCGGAACGTCACCGTCTCGTTGGAATCTGGCTCATCTTCAGCCTGTCTTGCGGCAGGCCCCACTTGACGTTTTGAGCCGGGCCGTAGTATATAGCGAGACGAGCGTCGGCGGACTGACGCTCAACGGCCCCTTCGTCTAGTGGTCTAGGACACCGGCCTTTCACGCCGGCAACACGGGTTCGAGTCCCGTAGGGGTCATTGCCACACGGCGTCTCGACCGTGTTTCTCTTGCCCGCTCAGCCGCCGTGAACTCAAGCCCCTTCGACGCATTGCTGGTCGTTTCCTTCGGTGGGCCCGAAGGTCCTGATGAGGTCCTGCCGTTTCTGGAAAACGTCCTTCGCGGACGCAACGTGCCGCGCGAGCGGATGCTGGAGGTCGCTGAACACTACCAGCACTTTGGCGGCGTGAGTCCGATCAACCAGCAAAACCGGGACTTGATCCAGGCGCTGCGAGAAGACTTTCAACGCCACGGCCTGTTCTTGCCGATCTACTGGGGAAACCGCAACTGGCACCCCCTGTTGCCGGAAACGCTGGAACAGATGAAGCGGGACGGGATCCGACGCTCGCTGGCGTTCTTCACGTCAGCGTACAGTTCCTATTCCGGCTGCCGCCAGTACCGCGAAAATATCGCGGCCGCCCAGCAGACCGTCGGTCCCGAGGCACCGCAGGTCGACAAGCTGCGGGTGTTTTTCAACCACCCCGGCTTCGTCGAGCCAGTGTGCGAACTGACCGCCGCCGCCTTGGCCAGCCTGCCCGAAACCGCGCGGCCAGAGGCCCTGCTGCTGTTTACCGCCCACAGCATTCCGCTGGCGATGGCCGCCAACTGCCGCTACGAAGCCCAGTTGCGCGAGACCTGCCGCCTGGTGGCCGAAGCCTTGGGGCATGCCCGCTGGCAACTGGTATTTCAAAGCCGCAGCGGTCCACCCGGCCAGCCGTGGCTGGAACCGGATGTCTGCGCGGCCCTGGAGCAAGCCGCGGACGCCGGTGTGCCGGGCGTGGTGCTGTGCCCCGTCGGCTTCATCTCGGACCACATGGAGGTGCTGTACGACCTGGATGTCGAAGCGGCCGACGTTTGCCAGAGGCGCGGGTTGCCCATGGTGCGAGCGGCCACGGTCGGTACGCACCCGCGATTTGTGCGGATGGTGCGTGAGCTGGTGGTGGAACGCATGTCCGGCCAGTCCGACAAACCGGCCTTGGGCACCCTGGGACCCAGCCACGATGTGTGCCCGGCGGACTGTTGCCTGTACACGCCGCAACGGCCCGCTCGGCCGGACGGCAACTCGGCTGGCTAATCGATTGAACCCGGCTAAGCGCCCCGGGCTCGGGTAGTCGATTGGGCGCGGCTAGTCGACCTGGACCTGCTGGACGAAGCGTTTCAGTTCGGGAAGCTGGACTTTACGGGCCTCGTCGGACAACGGATTCCCGCCCAGATAGACCCGCAGGAACGGCGCGAACCGCTTTTCGCCTTCGGCGTCGCGCTTGGCCATCTCCACGAGCACGCTCAGGTCCGCGATCTGATTGCCGTGCAGAAACAGCTTGCTCAGCTCGGTGTAGCCGGCCAGCGGCTTCAGGTCGGCGACTCCATTGCCCTGCAGGTCCAGCACGTCGATCCGCGTCAGCCCGGCCAGGGGCTGCAAGTCGGTCACCTGGTTGCCGCCCAGGTAGAGCGACCAGAGCTTGCTCAGCGACTCCAGTGGCTTGACGTCCTTGACCTGGTTCTGTGACAGGTACAACGACCGTAGCGCGGTCAACTTGCTGATCGGGGCCAGGTCGGTGACCTGATTGCCTTCCAGTTGCAGGTACTGCAGCGCCGTCAATCCTTGCAAGGGTCCCAGATCGGAAATCTGATTGCCGGACAGGTCGAGCGACTGCAGGCCGGTCAGTTCCCGCAGCGGGGCCAGGTCCGCGATGCCGTGCCCGGCCAGGTCCAGCAGCAGCAGGCTACGGCATTTCTCCAGCCCCGCCAGATTCGTAATCTTGTCGCCGGCCCGGAACTTGCCTTCAATCGTGGAGATGTTCTGCACGTCCGCTTCCACGAGCGGTTGATCGTTGTTCCGCTTTTCGAATACGTACTTGCGGACGACGGCTTCCAGCGCCTTGTCCGGAAACAAGGGGCCCTCCTGGGCCGAGACCGGCGAGCTTGCCAGCCAGGCGGTCTGCAGCAGGACGGTCAGCAAGGCATAACGGATTCCCAGGTGCATCGAATTCTCCTCCGCGGCGGGTCGGGGCGGGTGGTTGGGCAGGAAACCTCCAGCGTACTTGGTCCGCTCGGACGATTCCAGTCCCACCCTTCCCGGCCCGGACTCGATTCCGGTCGCCTCAATTGGCCGGGGATTTCCGGCATTTGCTTGCCGTCGAGACGGTGGGCACGCTACATTCGGTGCGGCGCGGGATTCGGAGCCGATTGTGCTCACAAGTTGGCGATTGTTGCAGGGAAAGGCCAGCCATGGCCAAAGTGCTGATCACGGCGTTCGAACCGTACGACGCGTTCGAGCTGAACTCCAGTTGGTTGACCCTGGTCGAATTGACCCGAGATCTGCCTCCAGAACCCAGGGTGACCACCCGCCTGTACCCGGTGGACTTCAGCGAGGTGCGGGAGCGATTGGCGGCGGACCTGGCGCACGACTACGACGTGGCGCTGCACCTGGGACAGGCACCTGGCGCCGCCCGCGTGCGATTGGAGGCGATCGGTGTGAACATTGGCGGCCACTCGGGGCAGCATCCCGACGAATACCTCCCGCTAGTCAAGAACGGTCCGGTGGCCTACCGCAGCAGCCTGCCGCTGGCCTCCTGGAGCCGGGAACTGCGAAAGGCGGGCATCCCCGCGCAAGTCTCGTACCACGCTGGCACGTATCTTTGCAATGCGACGCTGTACTTGTCGCACTACCTGATCGAACTGCAGAAGCTGCGGACGCGGGCCACGTTCCTGCACCTGCCACTGGATCCGGTCCAGATCATGCCCCGGCGCGACGACCTGCCCAGCTTGTCGCGCCAGCAGTCCGCTCAAGCGGTGCGCTGGATCCTGGAAGCGATGTTGCAACCGGGGCACTGCGAGACGGTCTAGATCGGACGGGGGCCCGCTGCCCACGGCCCAATTCTCGGCCACGGCCCAATTCTCTGCGGCCGGCGCGCTGGCCCTTACCGCCTGTCAGCCCCGGATGCATCTCACGAAGCGACAGCGGTTTGCCGCTGCTGGGCCCGCAGCACGCCGACACGCGCCTGGCGGGCTTTCAGGCAAACCTGGCGAAACGCCCGCGGGCGGGAGACGGCCTCCAGTCGAAAGGCCTCAATCCGCTCGTTGCCCTCATGCCGCACGAAGATCAGGTCGCCTGCGTCAAACCACTCCTGCCCGCTGCGGACATGGATTTCGAGCGAGTCGAATTTTTCCAATGGCAGTGACCGCTCTTCGGTTTTTCCAGCAATGCCCCGAGCCACGATGACGCGCTGGTTGGTGAGTCGGTAGCGGACCCCGACGAAGGGAGCCACGCGGAGGAAATACAGGGCCAGGGCCAGGGGAATCGAGGCCAGGGCGATCAAGTTGCCGGCCGTCAGGACCCACACACCGGCCCGAATGCTGTACGCCTGCCCCAGGCACTGTCCCAGCGCATAGCGGCAGATCGATGGCCAGACCGTGGTCACGGTGGTTTCCTGAACACTGGCCGGTGTGACACCGGCAATGGCTTGCTTCATGGTGGCGGCGCCTGGTGGGCTGTCTGCGCCGGGCAGCGGGGCGGCTGGCGGCGTCTACGTGGAGCGACGATGTGCAGTGGCGAAGTTAGCAGAATCGACCGCCGGAGGCCAGTGGGTGCTGGCGGCCAGTGGGTGCCGGAGAAACGGGGGAGCGCAAAAAAAAAGCCGCCCGGCCTGGCTCAGACACGGGCGACTTTCGACTTTTTTCAATCTGGTAGTTGCGACTCCCGAAGGAGTCGCCGACCTCTTCACCAGCCGAGACTGTGTCCCACCTGAACCATCGCATGTCACCACACGACGGTTGGTTATCCTTTAGAAAGGAGGTGATCCAGCCGCAGGTTCCCCTACGGCTACCTTGTTACGACTTAGTCCCAATTGCCAAGTTGACCTTCGGCGCTTGCTCCCCTTGCGGGTTAGCTCAGCGACTTCGGGCCCCCCCAGCTTTCGTGGCTTGACGGGCGGTGTGTACAAGGCTCAGGAACACATTCACCGCGGTATGCTGACCCGCGATTACTAGCGATTCCGGCTTCATGCAGGCGGGTTGCAGCCTGCAATCCGAACTGGGGCACGCTTTTTGGGATTTGCTTGCTCTCGCGAGTTGGCATCCCTTTGTACGTGCCATTGTAGGACGTGTGCAGCCCTGATCATAAAGGCCATGAGGACTTGACGTCATCCCCACCTTCCTCCGGTTTAACACCGGCAGTCTCCCTAGAGTCCCCGGCTTTACCCGCTGGCAACTAGGGACAAGGGTTTCGCTCGTTAAGGGACTTAACCCGACATCTCACGACACGAGCTGACGACAGCCATGCAGCACCTGTGCAAGAGCTCCCCGAAGGGCACCCCTCCCTTTCAGGAGGGTTCTCAAGCATGTCAAGACCAGGATAAGGTTCTTCGCGTAGCCTCGAATTAAGCCACATCCTCCACCGCTTGTGTGAGCCCCCGTCAATTCCTTTGAGTTTCAGCCTTGCGGCCATACTCCCCAGGCGGAGCACTTAACACTTTCGCTACGGCCGGAAACCTATGGAGGAGTCTCCAACCAAGTGCTCATCGTTTACGGCTAGGACTACCGGGGTATCTAATCCCGTTTGCTCCCCTAGCTTTCGTGCCTCAGCGTCAGAAAAGATCCAGTGAGCCGCTTTCGCCACAGGTGTTCCTTAAGATATCAACGCATTTCACCGCTCCACCTTAAGTTCCGCTCACCTCTATCTCCCTCAAGTCTGGCAGTTTTGAGCGCTATTCCTCGGTTGAGCCGAGGTATTTCACACCCAACTTTCCAGACCGCCTACGCACCCTTTAAGCCCAGTAATTCCGAATAACGTTTGGACGGTTCGTCTTACCGCGGCTGCTGGCACGAACTTAGCCCGTCCTTCCTCTGAGGCTATGTCAAACAAGTGGGAGAACCCACCTGCATTTCATCCCCTCTAACAGTGGTTT
>JAGFJK010000260.1 GCA_024102795.1 Pirellulaceae bacterium | reverse complement strand
TCCATGAGCCAGGACGCCGTCGCCGTCACCGAGGGAGCAGGCAAGGATATCGCGACCGACCTGGTCGGCGGCTACAACTACCAGTGGTTCAAACTAATGGTCGGCGCGGCCGATACGGTCAACCCTCTGGCGGTCGGGGCGGGTTCGGTCGACACCGGGACTCCCCGCTTTACCCTCGCGGCCGACGATCCGGCCGTTGTCTCGCTGGCGATCCTCGACGACTGGGACGAATCGGACCGGTGCAAGGTCAATCTGATCGCCTCGCAAGCCGGGATTACCGGCGGGGCTGGCGCGGTTGCCGCGAACACCCCCCGGGTGACGCTTGCGAGCGATGATCCAGCCGTCGGCCTGCTCACCACGATCGATGCCGACATTGGCACGATTGACACAGATACCGGGAACATCGCAACGTCGGTCGGAGTGCTCAACGGCGGCGCGACGCCCCTATTTGACGCCGACGGCGACAACACCGCCCAGACGATCAAGGGTTCGGCCGGCGTGCTCTACTCCCTCGAAGTCCAGAACGTCAACGCGGTCGATTGCTGGATCCAACTCTTCGACGAATCGGGCAGCATCACGGTGGGCACGACGACCCCCAAGGCGTCATTCCTCGTGCCGGCCGGTGACGGGACCAAGCGGGGTGCGATGGACAAGGTGTTCACTGTCCCCCTGGCGTTCAGCAACTCGATCAAATACGCATGCACGACGACCCCAACGGGGAACGGCGACCCGAGCACCGGGCTGGTCGTCAACGCGAGCTACAAGTAGGGAGAGGGGACCGACCACCATGGGATTTCATCAGCCAGTCGCCGCGGCCGTAACCGACCTTTCCAACGAGGCTCCGTTTTTCCCTTGCCGACTGGCGTACGTCTCGACCACGTCGTGCAAGTTGGCGAAACACAACGGCCGATACATTCGCAACCCGTTGAGCGGCAACGTGGCGGATATCGATTCCGAGCCGACGATTAGCAATTCGAGTTTCACGGTCCTTAACTACGTCTACCTCGATTGCAGCGCCGCAACGCTGACGAAATCGACCACCGCCCCCACAACCACCAACGGCATTGAGCACATGACGGGCGATACTGACAACCTGCTGGTCGGCTGGGTTTACCCCAACGGATCAAATCAGTTTGCTGATTCGCTGACCGAACGGTTGGTTATGTCCAAGTTTCATCGGCTCGAAGTGGCAATGAAGGCCGAAGGTGCGTTTGAGTCAAACATGACCGCAAACGGGACGTGGCGCACGCCCGGAACCCGAATGCTCCTCAGTTGGCTAAGGCCGCCAGATGAGGATGTCACGCTCATGGCTTTCGCCTCGCTCCGGCATGACGCGTCGGGCGGCAACACATGCCGGCTCGGAATTGACATCGGTCTAACCGGGACGCCCCAAACCCAAAAGTCTGTCTCGGCCGACAGCTACAAGGCGCTCAGTTGCAAGGCGATTGACGTGGCGGGCAGCGTCGCCCGGCGGCAAGCTGAGATTCTTTACCAGGGCGTCAACGTTTCTCCGAACAAGTTCGATTCATTTGGTGACGAGGATCGCCTGGTTGCGACCCTCAAACGGTAGGGTTCGAAAGTGAAGGGATAGAACCGATGCGGAAACTATTCGCCGCTTGCTCGCTGACCGTTGCCGCGATCCTCGCCGTTGCGACCGCATCGACTTGGCAACAAACTGGATCGATCCACGGCCAATCCAGCGAGTCGATCCGGCCGGTCATGGCAGCCGTCGCATCGCCGTCCTCGGTTGGCCCGTACGATCTGATCAAGGTCTACCATGGGCACAACGGAGGTGAACTCTGTACGACCCTGCCGATCCCGCCGGGCGGCGCAGTTTCTCTTCGATGCCTCTACCGCGTCGAAGTCGCCAATCTGCAAGCCGGCGATTGGATTGAGGCGATCGCCCAGTTTCAGTTGACCGAGCCCTACACCACGAACGTCGGGCTCAGCACGGTGATCACGCTGAACGACTCAGCCAACGAATGGCACGCTGACACGGTTTGGCCGTTCGCCCATGATGTGTTCGAGATCTGCGAAGCCAACGGCATGAACTTGACGCCTGGACGGCATCACGAAGCCAGGGCCCAATATGGCGAACGGCTGATCACGACCGAGACCGGGACGCAATACGTCGAGGTCTGGGCGTGGGGCTACTGCACCGTGGCCGGAAGCGGTTGGAAGTTCACGGTCGACCAGGACTATGGGCGACTGGTGGTCAAGCACTGGCGACCGCGAGGAGAATGACGTGGCGAACGTCCAGGGCGGAAAAATCGGCGATCAGTACTTCACAGCCCTTGAAGGGCCGATGGACCCGACTGGCGTGCAACTGATGGAGATCACCCGCCCAGGCGTCAATGGGGTCGCGTACAAGCAGCTTGGGAGCCGAGGCCGACCGTCGCAACTCCGGGGCTTGGCTCTGGTCTCCAGTCAGTCGGCGGCGGCGACCCTGATTACTACCTACAAGAGCTTGATCGGCACGACGGTCACCATCGTGCACCGCGGGCAAAACTGGACCCCGTTCCTGGTGCTGGACGTCATGCTCGCCGATCAACCGCGGACTTCTCCACAGTCGGTGGGTGGCATTAGCTCGGCGGGGTCCGATGTGACGGGGGCCGCGGTGATCGTCGAAACGGTCTGGACGGTCCAGTATGG
>JAGFJK010000259.1 GCA_024102795.1 Pirellulaceae bacterium | reverse complement strand
CCGCCAGCAGCCGGCCCGCCAGTATTGCGGCCAGCAGTGCGACCAGCGAAGTGTCACGTGCGAGTCGCCCTCAGGACAGTGACCCGGACGACGACGCCGGCGACGATTCCTCGCAGGGAGGACTTTCCAAGGCGGAACGGCGCCGGTTGCGAAAAATGAAGCGCCGCCAGCAGCAGGACTCCGACGATTAGCGGACCCGGTGGTCAGTTGTCAGTTATCAGTGGTCAGTTGGCAGGAAGAAAAGGCCGTCCCACGGGCCAGTGGTCACGGCTTCCGGTTGGGTGGGCCAGCGTCGATCGGCGAACCCCCCTGGACAAGTCGGGCAGGCGCTCTACCTTGAGCGGTGGCAGTCGCGCGGCGACCGGTGCTTCTGGAAGCCGGGCCAGGCGGCGGCTGCTCCGCCCCGAAGAAAGACCTGCCGCCGATGGTTCGCACCCGTTTCGCTCCCAGCCCCACCGGCTATCTGCATATCGGCGGGGTCCGCACGGCGCTGTTCAACTGGCTGCTGTCGCGTCAGCAGGGCGGTCAGTTCATTCTACGGATTGACGACACGGACCAGCAACGCAATGTCGAGGCCGCCCTGCAGCCGATCCTGGACGGGTTCCGCTGGCTGGGGATCGACTGGGACGAGGGTCCGGACGTCGGTGGTCCGCACGCTCCGTATTTTCAGTCGCAGCGGTCCGAACGTTATCGGCAAGCGGTGGCTCAGCTTCTGGAACGCGGCCTGGCGTATCGGGACTATGCCACGACCGAGGAGTTGCAGGCCGAGCGGGACGAGGCGGAGGCGGCCAAGCGGTCGTTTGTCTACAGCCGGCGGTGGATGGCCGAAACGGACCGGCAGGCGGCTCGGTTCGAGTCCGAGGGGCGGCAGGCCGTCGTGCGGCTGAAGATGCCCCGCGAGGGCGTCTGCCTGATCCGCGACCTGGTGCGCGGCGACGTCAGCTTCGATTGGGCTCGCGAGCAGGACCACGTCGTCCAGCGGGCCGATGGGTCGTGCCTGTATCACCTGGCTAGCGTGGTGGACGATTTCGACTTCGAAATCACGCACCTGGTGCGGGCGGAGGAGCACCTGTCGAACACGCCGCGGCAGATCTTCATCGCCCAGTCGCTGGGCTACCCGCTGCCCGCGTACGCCCACCTGCCGTACGTGGCCGAACCGGGAAGCAAGACCAAGCTGAGCAAGCGCAAGATCGCCAAGTACCTGAAGAACCCCGACTTCCGCCAGTTGTACGACCACGGCCAGTCGATTGCCGAGCGTTGCGGGCGGCATGTGTCGGCCGAGACGTTCAATCCGGTGCTGGTCGATTTTTACCGCGACGTCGGCTACCTGCCCGACGCGGTGCTCAACTACCTGCTGCTGCTGGGCTGGTCGCTGGACGACAAGACCGAGGATTTTTCCCGCGAGGAGATGGTGCGGCACTTCACGCTGGAGCGGGTGAACAAGGCGCCGGCCAGCTTCGATCCGGGCAAGCTGCTGGCGTTCGAGCAGCGGCACTACCAGCGGCTGCCGCTGAAACAGAAGGTGGCCCGCGCGGTGCCTTTTCTGCAACGGGCGGGACTGGTCGCCGAACCGCCGCCGTGCGACCTGGCCGAACCGCTGGGACGCGTGCTGGAGGCAGCCGGCGAGCGGCTGAAGGTGAGCGGCGATGTGCTGGATTATGCCGAGTTCTTTCAGGCGGACGACCTGTTCCCGATCGACTCGCGGGCCTTCGACCAGCGAGTCCGGGCGGAGGGAGCGGCCGGGCTGCTGGCCAGGTTCCGCGACGAACTGGCACGGATCGAGCCGTTCGACACCGCGGCGCTGGAAGCCGGCCTGCGGGAGTTCGTCGAACGGGAGGGGATCAAGATGAGCGACCTGATCCACCCGCTGCGGATCGCCCTGACCGGCAAGGCGGTCGGTTTCGGGTTGTACGATACACTGGCCATCCTGGGCCGCCAGCGCTGCGTGAACCGAATCGAACGGGCCCTGTCCATGCTGGCGTAGTTGGAGCGAATGGTGGAGCCATCCTGGGTGGGCGTCGCTCGGTTGAACGGCGCCGTATCCTGGTGGCCGGAGTCGAGTTTGTCTGATTTTCCGAATTGATTGGACCGAGGTACCCCATGGCAGATCCGCTTGCCGGTTCGCCCCCTGATCCCGACCGACCCGATCGCGAGGCCGCGGAAGGCCAGCCCGGCGGGCGGGACTTCATTCGTTCGATCATCGCCGACGACAATCGTAGCGGGAAACACCAGGGGCGGGTCCAGACGCGGTTTCCTCCGGAACCCAACGGCTATCTGCATATCGGCCACGCCAAGTCGATCTGCCTGAACTTCGGCATCGCGGCCGAGAACCCCGGCGGCCTGTGCAACCTGCGGTTCGACGACACGAACCCGATCAAGGAAGAGGAGGAGTTTGTCGAGTCGATTCAGCGCGACGTGCGCTGGCTGGGGTTCGACTGGGGCGACCGCCTGTTCTTCGCCTCGGACTACTTCGAGCAACTGTACGAGTGGGCCCTGGTGCTGATCCGCAAAGGCGTGGCCTACGTCTGCGACCTGAGCGCCGAACAGATCCGCGAGTACCGGGGCACGTTGACGGAACCGGGCCGGAACAGCCCGTATCGCGATCGGACGGTCGACGAGAACCTGGACCTGCTGGCCCGCATGCGGGCCGGCGAGTTTCCCGACGGGACGCGGGTGTTGCGGGCCAAGATCGACATGGCCTCGCCCAACCTCAACCTGCGCGATCCGGTCATGTACCGCATCCTGCACGCCACGCATCACCGCACGGGCGACCAGTGGTGCATCTATCCGACGTACGATTACACGCACGGGCAGTCGGATTCGATCGAGCGGATCACGCATTCGATCTGCACGCTGGAATTCGAAAACCACCGGCCTCTGTACGACTGGTACCTGGACCAGTTGGAGATCTTCCACCCGCGGCAGATCGAATTCGCCCGCTTGAACCTGACCTATACGGTGATGAGCAAGCGGCGGCTATTGCAACTGGTCAACGACCGGCACGTCCAGGGGTGGGACGATCCGCGGATGCCCACGCTGGTCGGACTGCGGCGGCGCGGCTACACGCCGGAAGCGATCCGCGGTTTCTGCGACCGGATCGGCGTGGCCAAGTTCAACAGCACGATCGACATGCACGTCCTGGAAAACGCCCTCCGCGACGACCTGAACCGCCGGGCGCCCCGGGTGATGGCCGTGCTGCGCCCGCTGCGCGTCGTGCTGGAGAACTATCCGGCCGACCTGGTCGAGGAGCTGGAAGCGGTGAACAACCCCGAGGATCCCTCGGCCGGCACCCGGCGCGTTCCCATGGCGCGCGAACTGTATATCGACGCCGACGACTTCCGGGAAGATCCGCCCAAGAAGTTCCACCGCCTCTCGCCCGGCGCCGAAGTGCGGCTGCGCTACGGGTACATCATCAAGTGCGAGCGCGTGGTCAAGGATCCAGCCACCGGTGAAGTCGTCGAACTGCGCTGCTCGTACGACCCCGAAACCCGCAGCGGCAGCCAGAGCACTCGCAAGGTCAAGGGCACCATCCACTGGGTCTCGGCCGCCCACGCGGTCCCCGCCGAAGTGCGGCTGTACGACCACCTGTTCCTGAAGCCCGACCCGGACCAGGCCGAAGCCGGACAGACCTACCTGAGCAACCTGAACCCCGACTCGCTGCAGGTCCTGACCGGCTGCCAGGTCGAGCCGAGCCTGGCCGAAGCCGCGCCGGAGAGTCGCTACCAGTTCGAGCGGCTGGGATACTTCTGCGTCGATCCCGATACCACGCCCGGGCGGCTGGTGTTCAACCGCACCGTGACCCTGCGCGACACCTGGGCCAAGATCGAAAAGAGCTCGTAGCGCGGGGTGGAGCCACTCTTGACTTGACCACCGGACCAGGCGGACAATCAGATTGTGGATGTTGAAGTCGTCGGCGATATCGTGGAAATCGAAACGATTGCCGTCGGGCAGTCGATACGCGAATTGCCGCGGCTCCGCAAAGTCCGCGGAGTGGGGCGTTGGAGAATGATGAGATAGCGGCAAGAAAAACGAAAGCCCAACCCAAGTTCGTGATCTGCGTTCGAAACGACAGTTTCCCCGCGTCGCTTGAGCTGCGCGAAGTGTACCGCGCGATTTCTGACCCCGAGGCGTCGAGCCACAAGATGCTGCGGGTGATCGACGAATCCGGAGAAGACTATCTGTATCCTGACGACTGTTTTGTAGCGGTGGAATTGCCACGCGCTGCCGAATTGCTTTTCAGGCTTCGGCGCCGAAGGGACGACCGGGCGGATAGATAACTCGTATCGTACTCGGCATGGGGCTGGTGGGCTGGCGTCTGTTCACTTCGGAGTTAGTCCAATGTCCATTATCGACGACCTGCGATTGTTACCTCCGGAAAAGAAACTCGAAATCGTCACTCAACTCTGGGATGATCTGGCGACGTCGAAACTGCAGTTGACACTTCCGTCCGAGGAACTTGCAGAGATGGATCGACGCCGCGAAGAGTTGCGAAGTGACGCTTCGCTCGCGATCGACGCCGACGAGATGTGGCGACAAGTCGATGGCGACTGAACGTTTTCATCCATTGTTCGTCAGTGACCTCGCCGCAGCATGTGTTTACTATGACGCGATCAGTGCTGAGTTAGGGGTTCGATTTCGAGACCAGGTCCGTGCCCGTCTGCACGACGTCGCGGTAAGGCCAGAATCATTTGGGCATCTTAGTGGCGATTATCGTGGCGCGATGGTCCTCGGCTTCCCCTACGTGATCGTGTTCACTAATGACGAAGCACAGTTGACGATCCTGGGAATTCGACACGCGGCATCGGACCAGCGGGATTGGTTCTCCCGGTCCATGCCCCGCTGAGACAAGTGCGGCAAGCCATCTTGCAGACGAGTGCCCGATGTACCACACCAAGCCGGCGTCACCGGGCGGACAGGTCGTAGCAGGCCAGGCCGTTGCCCAGCCGCACGTAGAGGCGTCCGTGGACCAGGGCAGGGGAGGCACAGGCCAGCGGTCCGCCGCTGCCGATCCGCTCGCGCCATAGCCGCTCCGCGTCCTTGCGTCCCTCGGAAGTCTGTTCCAGCTTGTCCAGATCCAGTTGGCGACGAAACAACGACTCCTCGCCCAGCAGACCCTGCTTGTCGATCCGCGCGTTCAACCAGGGCCGGAACTGTTGCGGATTCGCCGCGAACCCCACAATGCCGCCAAAGGCGTAGATCACCTTGCCGTCGGCCGCCACCAACGACGTGTAGCGCGGCCGGTCCAGGTCGAGCGTCGTGGTCCAGCGAGCGGCCCCGCTGGCCAGGTCGACACACGACAGTTTGCGTTCACCCTGCACATACACGTGCTGGTCCACCACCACGGGGCTCGAACCGGGATCGGACAGCCCCTGGAAAGTCCACAAGTGTTGGGGTTCGGCGAGCGACAGTTCGTAGCACTTCAGGCCCTTCTTGCGGCTGTTGCCGTAGGTCAGCAGGTACTGGCCAGCGATGACTGGTGTGGAGTGGCCCGCTTCGGCGTCGACGGACCACACCTGGCGGCCCGATTCGGCTTCGACACAAACGGTTTGCCGGCTGTCCAGGTTGACGATCACGTAATCGCGATCCTGGTGGCGCCAGACCACAGGACTGCCGTGGTGTGCTTCCTCGGTCGCTTCGCCCACCGACCAGCGAATCTCGCCGGTTTGAACGTCCAGCCCGAACAGCGAGCCGCAGAGCACGACGGCCGTCTGGCCGGCGACGGCGAACGAAGATTGCAGGAACTGATCGCGGAAGGGTCCAGGCAGCGGCCGTTCCCAGAGCAACTGGCCCGTGGCGGCGTCCAGGCAGCGAGCCACTCGGCCGGCACCCAGTACCAGCAGGCGGCCAGCGACCACGGCCGGCGTGCCCGACTGCGAAAACCGCGTGTACACGCTGGGGCTTTCCTGCTTCCAGAGCACCTGGCCGGTAGCCGCGTCCAGGCAATACACCCGCTCGTCAAACCGGAAGCTCTTGCTGCGAGCCTCCTGTTCATCCCGCCGATTCCGCTCGTACTGCTCGTACTCCTGGTCCGACATCCCGCCGCGTTGCTCCGGGGGCAAATAGGGAAACTTCGCCGGCGGCAGTTCCCCGCTGCCGACCTTGGTGCGGGCGTGTGTGAACAGATAGACTCGACCACCCGCCACGATCGGGCTGGACCAGCCGCCCGACGATGCGCCGGGCAGCGAGTCGACAGCGGTCCAGACCGGCTTTAAACCGTCGTCGGGCAGAGCCTCGAGCAACCGCGGGCCGCCGCGCGAGACGCCATCCCGCTCTGCGCCCCGCCACTGGTTCCAATCCTCGGCCAGCAGGCAGTTACCGGCCAGCAGCAGTGTCAGCAAACAGCAAGCAGAGACGGTTCTCAACATGGCAAATCAGCTCTCTTCCCCCAGGGTCACCTCATCTCCCACGCGAAGCGTTCCGCCACGGACCACTTCCGCTCGCAGACCCCCGCGATGCCGCAGCGCCTTTTCGATCCCCGCGCGCGTGATCTTTTCCAGATAGCCGCACGGTTCGCACAGCTTGATTCCCCGCAGCAGCACCGGGCCCACTCGAAACGTCCGGCCGACAAGATGATTCAGCGGCACGTGTTCGACCAGCAGGTTGCGCCGCGATTCGAGGTGCGTCACCGGCAACTGGTAGTCGCTGGCCGCGGCGTCAAGCGCCTCGCGTTCGATCAGCGTCACCTGCTGCGAAGGCAGAATCTCGCCTTTCTGAAACGCGCCGCGGCACGAGGCGTAGCGGTCTCCGGCCAGGCCTTGCCCGGCCACCGCCTCGATCTGTGGTACCGTTTCGAGCGGTTCGCCGGCCGCGGCGGCTACGCCGATCGCCAGCAGTCGGCCCTGGAACATGGTGGTTACTCCCGTGCGACGCGCCTCGCTCGCCGAGCGGCGTGGCAATGGCTATGATTGCCTCTTTGTACCACGGGCTGGCCGGCTTCGCACGACGGGTGGCTGATGAAAACAATCGCTTCGCACAATGGACTCAAGGCCACCGCGGAAAGTTGGCGGCTGCTGGCCGCGGGCCGCTCGGCGCTGGACGCCTGCGTGGAGGGAGTGACGCAGGTTGAGGACGACCCGGACGACTTGACCGTGGGTTACGGCGGGCTGCCGAACGAGGATGGCGTGGTCGAACTGGACGCGGCCGTGATGGACGGCCGGACTCACCTGGGCGGCGCGGTGGCGGGGCTGCGCGACGTGCGGCACGCCACGCGGGTCGCCCGGCTGGTGATGGAGCACACCAGCCGCGTGCTGCTGGTGGGCGAAGGCGCCCGGCAGTTCGCCCTGGCTCACGGCTTCGTCGCCGAGAACCTGCTCACTGAGCAGGCTCGGCGAATGTGGCTCTACTGGAAACGCCGCCGCTCGACGCTGGACGACTGGCTGACGCCGGCCGAGGACGAAGACCTGGAGCTGCGAGCCTGGTACGAGAAGCGGTTCTATCGTCCCGAATTCCCTGGCGGAACTGGCATGCCTGGCGGCACCGTGCATTGCTCGGCCCTGGACGGCGAGGGCCACCTGGCGTGCGCCACGTCGACCAGCGGACACGCCTTCAAGCTGGCCGGGCGAGTGGGCGATTCGCCCATTCTGGGCGCGGGCCTGTACGTGGACAACCAGGTCGGCTCGTGCGGCAGCATCGGGCACGGCGAGGCCAACCTGCGGCACTTGTCGTCGTTTCTGGCGGTGGAGCTGATGCGCGGCGGGCGGGAGCCGGTCGACGCGGGGCTGGAAGTGCTGCGGCGGATCGTCGACAAGACGCCGCCGCGCGAACGCGACGCGGCGGGCCGCCCCACGTTTCAACTGATGCTGTTCCTGCTGCGCCGCGATGGCTCCCACGCCGGCGTCTCGCTGCACGCCGGCCGCCAACTGGCCGTGGCCGACGCCACCGGCCAGCGCCTGGAAGCGTGCGCCTCGCTGTGGGACTGAGCGGATCGTGTGTGTCGCCCGATTGTCCCCAATCGGGTCCGCGGGCCAGCGGCCCGGTCCAAATCTTCAGGCGGATCGTCATTGATCGGCTCGATCCACCCGCTCGTCATCCCCGTTGACGTCCCAATATTCTGATTCCTCGATCATTCCGTATTTTTCAGCGACCCTTGGATCCATCGTCACCAGGATGGCGTCGTCGTCGCCGACTCCACGACCTTCGTCGAGCACCACGCCGTCTTGTCGCATCTGTTCCAGAAGATCGGCCGCGGATCGCAACATTCGGACCATGTCCTCGATCGACTTCGCCTCCGCGGTTAGACACCTGTTTCGCCACGTCGTCACATAGCGCCGCCTGGCTTCCCTCCACAACTCTCCGAATTTGCCTCGCACGTAGGCATCGAGTTGACTGGCGAAGTCCTCCGTGAGATCGAGGGTTTTGATGAGTTCCAGCACATCCGACAGGTCTTTTAACCTGCCGGGATTTGTCATGCCGGAAGCAAGTTTCAGTTCCACCAGCGTGGGCAGGCTGATGTAGCGGATTCCGTCCGCCTCAAAACTTACCGCCAGCGGATCCGGAAAGGCAACCGGTTTCGCCTTGCCATCGCCAGGATAGTCGCCCGTCGTGAGGAACTCGATCTTCACCCCGGTCTGAGTGTCTCTCAGATGCTTGCTTCTGGCAAACGGCGGCAGATAGCCCAGGCCTGTCAACTTCTCGTGGATAGTCTTGAGGTCTTCCTTGGTAACGAGAATATCGACGTCCTCGGTGAAGCGGCGCAGCCCGTGCCGGAACAACGCCATGCCACCGACGACCGCGTAGGGAATCCCCAGCTCTTTCAGGCGGGCGGTAATCCGATGGAGAGCCGCAAAAACGGCACTGCGCTCCTCAAAATGCCGGCTTCCCTCACTCAAGGCCCACCTCGGATCGCGCTGAAGCTGGTCTTCATACGTGACAAGGCCTGGCACTGGCGGCGCGATGGTCTCCAGTAGCCCGCGGGACCCGCTGTGACGTACTCCGCTTGTCCCAGAATCTGCCATCGTCGCACAAACCGTCGTTTTCCGTGTCCAAAGCCACGACACCAAAGCAGGGCACGCTACCGCGGAAACCCTTTGCGCCATTCTAGCTGACGCCCAGGGCGGGTGGCCACCCCGCAGTCCTACGGAGTTGTGCGAGCGGTTGTCCGTGCGGGCCTGGTCGCGATGAGTTACCAGCGCCGCGCCGCGGTTTGGAGCGATTGAGGACAATCGCTCTACACTCAGTGTAGCCCGATTGTCCCCAATCGGGTCCGACTCAGTGTAGCCCGATTGTCCCCAATCGGGTCCGACTCAGTGTAGCCCGATTGTCCCCAATCGGG
>JAGFJK010000138.1 GCA_024102795.1 Pirellulaceae bacterium | reverse complement strand
CCCCAATCGCTCAGTCCCTGGTCGCTCGTCCGCGCCAGGCGGCAACAAGTTCTCAACGCCGCCAGGCTTCGTTGGTGGAGCGATTGTCCCCAATCGCTCAGTCCCTGGTCGCTCGTCCGCGCCAGGCGGCAACAAGTTCCCAACGCCGCCAGGCTTCGTTGGTGGAGCGATTGTCCCCAATCGCTCAGTCCCTGGTCGCTCGTCCGCGCCAGGCGGCAACAAGTTCTCAACGCCGCCAGGCTTCGTTGGTGGAGCGATTGTCCCCAATCGCTCAGTCCCTAGTCGCTCGTCCGCGCCAGGCGGCAACAAGTTCTCAACGCCGCCAGGCTTCGTTGGTGGAGCGATTGTCCCCAATCGCTCAGGAGGTGGAGCGATTGTCCCCAATCGCTCAATCCCCAATCGCTCATCCGCGCCCGGCGGCAGCCGGGGATCGACAGGACGAGGTGCTGGAGGGTTGGCAGGTGGCGCTGGCGCGACGGGCCGCACCGCGGGGGCGGCCACGACTCGTGGAGGTCCAGGCGGTTCGGCAGGCGGTTGTGGCGCGGATGGCGGCTGTGTGCCGGGTCGATGGCCTGGCGGGTACAAAGTACGAGCGGGAGCGGTGGTTGCTTCGTCGGCCGGGGGCGCGACGAACAGCGAGCCCGCGTCGGTCGGCCGGTTGCTGGCGCTGGATGGCGTGGAGCGTGCGGGTGGCGGAGGAGGCGACGGGTAGCGAGGCGGTGCTACCGGCGGTGCCATCGTTGGTGGCGACGGCATTTGCCCACTGGGTGGTGGGGGCGGCAGGGGATAGACGGCCGGTGGTGGCGCGGCTGGACTGGTTGCCTGGGTGGGCGGGCTGGCGGGGCCGGGCGGAATCACGACCACACCACCGCAGGAAGGGCAAAGCACCTGTTGACCAAGGCTGGCCAAATCAACCTGAAACGGACGCCCACACTGCGGGCAGACAAACGGAATCGGTCTCATCAGCCCAGTGGTCGTCTCCGGTTTCCCACGTCCCCAGACCAGTGCGTCCAGTCCAGCGCGATGACGCGCGGCCAGACGCCCCGCGCCAGGCTCATCCTAGTCAGCGCGTCGAGGGTCTTTCAAGGCTGGAGAGTCTCGGAGCCTATTTATTCAGGATCAGTTTGCCGTTTCGGGTAGCTCGCAAGCGGTATAACTGGCCACGGTAGGCGATGAGCACTTCATTCTGGCCCTTGCCCAGCAATTCAAATGACACGGCCTGTCCCGCCTCAGGCGGCTGGGAGGCGGGGCCGGGCATCAGGGGACTCCCGGTGCCGGTCGGGGCCGGTGGAGAGTTTGGCGGGGTGTGGGGGGCATTGTCAGGCATGCGGGATCTCTACGGGAGAAGCCCATACTAACGATAATGAGTCTCACTTGCAATAGGTGAGCCAAGGCGCGTCGCGGGAGCGAACGCACGGGTTTCACTTGCCCTGGCGCCTGCGGCTACGCGTCGCAGGCCGGTTGTGGCTGGCGCTGTCCTGAGCATGGCTCGGAAGCGTGCCTCCGATCCGGTATGTCTTACCGATCGGCGACGGCGCCGTGCCGAATTGGCAGCGGGGAGTGCCGCGCGCGGGCAGCGACGAGGCAGAGCAACTGGCGGCTTTGCTGCGCCAGCGAGTCGCGGACTTGCCGCGGCGACTTCAAGGCTGTCCACCACGAAGTCGGGATTACACCCGGGCCGCGCGCCGTTCCGTGGCCAGATCCAGCATCATGAGGGCGGCAAAGCCGACAATCAGCACCACAATGAGCAGAGCAGACATGCTGAGAAAAAACCTTCCAGGTGTTGAATTGGCCGGTGGTGGTGACGGGCCTCCGGCCTGTCAGTCCTGGTATTTGAAGTTGCAAGGTCACCCGTTGCTTCAGCATAGCGGTCGAGGCGGTGGGCCGTCGAGGCGGGTTAGCTGGCGGCGGGCGGATCGGTTTCCAGGTCGCGCAAGGAACGCCCCAGCCGCCGCGGCTGGCCCTTGCGGGCTCGCTCAGGCACGTCGGGCAAGGCAGGCGCGGCCCCCTCACGCAGAAAGGCGAGCAGTTTCTGTCGGGAAGGGTCGCCGTCGGCCGGCTCGCCCAGGTGCTCGATGGCGTCCGTGACGCCCAGCAGGACCGACTGTTTCACGCCCTCGCGAATCCACGTGAAGAAATTCACCTCGACCTCCCTGTGTTGGTTCCGGCTGCCGCGTGCATTGGTTCCGGGTGCGGCCTGGCGGCTGGTCCAATCCGGTTGTCGCCAACCGCCTTGCCTCGGACCGATCTTCCGGCCGAGGGCGTGGCAGGATACTCAATTCGCCCTATTCTGTCCAGGCGTTTTGCGAGCCTGGTGGTGCCTATTTGCTCGAACACAGGCGACTCGCAGCGTCAGAGATCGTGCAGATTTTAAGTTTCTTCGTCGTCAGAGTTTAGAGCGTTGCAAGAGCGTCCTCGGCGTTCCCGTACGCCGAAGGCGTTCCACAGTCACAGCCCAGGGTCGCCCGCTTCGGGCGCACCCTGGGTGTGGCCGTGGTTTTGATCTCTCTTGTACGCCGAAGGCGTTACACAAGGCGCCTTGTGCAACGCCTTCGGCGTAAAGACAGCGCGGGAGTCGAACCGAAGGGCCACCCATCTGTCTTGGAGTCGCGCGCTTTGGACGTTCTAAACACCTTCGTTCCAATGTTTTATAGGCTGCGCGATCTCGTCAGCGGGGTGGGGGCGGCGTGGGAGCGGTGGACGGGGCAGGGGCCGACGGCCCATCGACGGGCATCGGGGGAATCTGGTCGGGCACCTGGGCCGAGTTATTGACTCCGCATCCAGCCAGGAGCCCGCAGCAGATCAGCAGCAGTAGCGAGCATGTTGGCAGCCAATGACGAAACGTAACATGACGAGACATGGAGCAGGCTTTTTTAGCAGGAGGAAATCGGGTCTTGGACGGACGTTCCGCGCCGTTGCGGCGTGCGAGTTGGCGGTTGGCGGAGGGCCCAGGGCGGTCAGGGGGCCTGCGAGTTCAGGGGCCCAGCGCTTCCAGGTCGACGACGTGGCCGTCGGCCATGCCGCCGGCGAAGACGAACACAACCGGGTCGATATTCACGGACAGCCTGTGCACCGAGCCGTCGGCGAAGGCAAACTGCACGACACCCGGATGTTCGCTGCCGAACTGTTCCCACGAAGGCTTGCTGGCGGGGGCGATGGGAGCCAGACCCCAGGCGGTGGGCAGGGCTCCGCAGCCGATCCAGGTGAATGAGATATCACGGCTTTGCCGCCCGGTGGCCGGATCGAAGATATAGCCTCCGGTCGTCTCGCCGAAAAGCAAGGTGGTGCTGGTGCCGTCCAGAATCTGCGCGAACCCGTTCTCCGAGCGGTTGGTGAACACGCCTTCATACCACTTCCATGAACCCGGGAAGCGATCGAAGCCGCCGGCGCAGCCCACGTAGTTCGAACGGCCCAGTTGCCCTCCGCTGCCGGTCACCGAAAACAGGCCGATCTGCAGGATCGCCTGGCCGGGTTCGGGGTACATATTCAACAGCGCGGCGGTGTACTGCTTGTTGGCATATGCGTTAGTAGAAGGACACAGCAGGGAATTCAACCGGACGTGGGCCGCCGCCCAGGTAGGCGCATCGCCCCACCAGGGACCTGCCCGCTTCGCCACGTTCATTTCCGTACCGATCTGCCGCTGCACATTCTCCTGTTCCAGGTACGGCAGCAGGTACGCCATCACTCCCAGCAACTGATCGTTCACTGGACCTGGCAGAGGCACCTCCTGGTGCGGGATGGGTCCGAGATAGCCGGGAGGCATCTTGTTGAAGGAGTCGTGGAATTCGTGGGCGGCCAAGGCCAGTTGTTTGAGGTTGTTGGAACATTGGACTCGCCGAGCCGTCTCGCGGGCCGCCTGCACCGCTGGCAGCAGCAAGGCCACCAGGATGCCAATGATGGCAATAACGACCAGCAATTCGACCAGTGTAAAACCCGCTCGCCAGGATCGAGTCCACCGCGGATTCCGGTTCAGCATGGCCCAGCTCCAACTTGAAGATAGTAGGTAGATTCAACGTGGTGCGTGCAAATTCCGCCGCGCTGTACCAAGATCGCAGGCTGATGGACGAACGTTCGGTAATCGGTAATTGGATGAGGCCGGTCGGGATTCCAGCGTGGGAGCACCCGCAGGCTGGCCGAGGAATCTCCCTCTAGCGCGCACATTGGAAGGGCAGAGACGCCTGGCCGTTTGTCACGCGGAGGCGACAAGAAAGTGTGTTCTCCAGCAAAGTTGGCGTGCGGCGGGTGACAAGTCGAATCGGAAGTCGGCCTGGGAGGTAGGGAGCTTATGTCCATTCGGTTGGGGAAGAAAATGACCACATCGATCAAGCTCGTTCTGGCCACGGTGTTGCTGGTGCTGCCGTGCGCGGTCGCTTCGATCGCCGCTCTGCCTGAGTCGGCGCGGCTGGTGCCTGTGTCGGCCAAGCGGCCGCGGGCGATGCCCTCGGGAGGCGAGTTGGTCAGCAGCGAGTTGGCGGTGGGTGCCGCGCCGCAGATTGTGGCGGCAGCCGACGCGCCGCTTGACGACGACGTGATGGTGGTCGGCGTTCGGCTTGGCGGCCAGGCCCGGGCCTATTGCCTGCCGTGGCCGGAGGCGGGGCGGCTGGAGCAGGATGTGATTGTGTTGGATACGCTGGCGGGCGAGCGGGTGTCGATTGCCCTGTCGGCCCACGGCAACCAGGTGGTGGTACTTCGCTGGGCCGCGGACGGCCGCCGGCACCGTCATCCTCACCAGATCGTCAACTGGAAGGCCTGGCGGGCGGCTCACCCGAAAACTCAAGTGGCTCTGACGCGGACGGATGTGGCACAGCTCCCGGCCGAAGAGCTGCGACCGGCCATCTGAGCTGGCGGCGCTCTCGCCGCGTGCCGGGACGCAGGTTATCCTGGACCGTGATCCGGTGAGTTTTCGAGCGGGGGAATCGTCCAGGCCGCCCGTGCGGACGATCGCCCGGTGGGGAGTCAAGTTGATGAGCTGCATCCCGTCACTTTCGCGGCCGGAGCAGTCTTCGGGCGATGGCCGCCTGATGCAGATTCTGGAGTTGTACCTGGCCGACTTGGAGCGGGGTGCTGTTCCCGATCCGCAGCTCGTGATCGCGCAGCACCCGGAACTGGCCGAGCCGTTGCGGGCCTACCTGTCCAGCCTGGAATTGCTGCATCGAGTGGCTGGCAGTCCACCGGAACCTTCGCCGGCCGCGAACGGACAGTCGACCGAGGCGGACTCGCGCCGGCTGGGCGACTACCGGCTGATCCGCGAAGTGGGTCGTGGCGGCATGGGGGTGGTGTACGAGGCTGAGCAGATCTCACTCGGACGCCGCGTGGCTCTCAAGGTCCTGCCGATGGCCGCGGTGCTGGACAGCCGCCAGCTCCAGCGGTTTCGCAACGAGGCGCAGGCGGCGGCCGCGCTGCACCACCCCAACATCGTGCCGGTCCATGGCATCGGTTGCGAGCGCGGAGTCCATTACTTCGCCATGCAGTTCATCGAAGGACTGACGCTGGCCGACGTGGTGGGCAGTCTGCGGGAGCTGGATCCGCAGCAGGCCTGGTCAACGGAGTTGCCTCGGACGGAACCGCCGGCGGCCGCGTGGCCGGAGTTGGCATCGCCCGTCGCGGAGGCGCCGGCCGCTGAATGCCTCCAGCAAGATTCGCGCGGCGCCGCGGCGGCCAACGACGTGACCGCTCGCCTGCCCGTCTGGTCGACCGTTCGCGACAGCAATCCCCAGGCCTATTTCCGCCGCGTGGCCCAACTGGTGATTCAAGTGGCCGACGCCTTGGATTACGCGCACTTGGAAGGCGTGTTGCATCGCGATATCAAGCCCTCGAACTTGATTCTGGACGCGGGCGGCAAGGTCTGGGTCACCGATTTTGGTCTGGCCCGGATGGAAGCCAATCCGGCGTTGACCTTGAGCGGCGATCTGGTCGGGACCTTGCGGTACATGAGTCCCGAACAGTTGGAGGGCAAGCGGGGGCTGGTCGACCACCGCTCCGACGTCTATTCGCTGGGTGCCACCTGCTACGAACTGCTGACACTGCAGCCGGCGTTCGCGGACGCGGATCGCCAGCAGTTGCTGCGCCGCGTTGCGCTGGACGATCCGCTGCCGCCGCGGAAAATCTGCCAGACGCTGCCGATCGAGCTGGAAACGATCGTTCTCAAGGCAATGGCCAAGAACGCCTCGGAGCGTTACGCGACGGCCCAGGCGATGGCCGACGACTTGCGCCAATTCCTGGATTGCCGGCCGATCAAGGCCCGCCGACCCAATCTGGTGCAGCGGGTGTCCAAATGGTCTCAACGGCATCGGGCGGTCGTCGCCACGGGCGTCGTGACGACCATCCTGGGGCTGGCCGCCAGCACGTTCATCCTGCTGTACGAGCAGCACTACATCCAGTCGGCTCGCCGCCATGCGGAAGCCAACGAGCTGCTGGCCCGCCAAGCGGTGGTCCGCGAACGCGAGCACCGGTCGAAGGCCGAACGCGAACGGCGGCGGGCCGAAGACAATCTGCACCGGGCCTTCCAGGCGGTGGACGAGATGCTGACGGAAGTGGCCACCAAGGACCTGGCGGATATTCCCCAAGTGGACACCGTCCGTCGTCGCCTGCTCGACAAGGCGCTGGGGTTCTATCAGGAACTGTTGCAGCAGAAGGGCGGCGAGCGCGAGCTGCGCCCCGAAGTCGCCAAGGCGCATCAGCGAGTGGGCCAGGTCCTGCGGATGCTCGGCCGCAACCAGGACGCCAGGCAATCCCTGGAGACCGCCATCGGGCAATTCAGCCAGCTCAGCCAGTTCGACGCCAGCCGGTTGCAGGACCTGGCTCAAAGCCTGTCCGACCTGGGCTGGCTGTACGGCGAAACGGGAGACTTTGCCCTGGCCCGCAATGCGCTGAACGAGGCCTTGCGTCACCAGAGCCGGATCGCCGAGCACTACCCGGACGTGCCCCGCTTCCAGTTGCATCGAGCCGACATCATGATGAAACTGGCCACGCTCAGCATGAACTCCGGCCAGCCGGCCGACAGCGAAAGCCAGTTGCTCGGCGCGCTGGCCATCCACCAGTCCCTCGCCGAGGAGTTTACCGAGGAATTGGAGTTCCAGGATCAGTTGGCCGACAACTACCTGAATCTCGGCCGGCTCTATCGCCGCACTGGCCGTCCCGCGGAGGCCGAAGCGGCCCTGCGCCAGGCTCTGGAGGTCGGCCAGCGGCTGGTGAAGCAACACGCCGACCAGCCCCGCCTGAGGGCCGGGCTGGCGCTGAGCCAGAACAATCTGGGGGCCCTGCTCTGGAGTCTGGAACGGAAGCAGGAAGCCGAACAGCATTGGGGCCAGGCCATCGCCGCCCAGGAGCGGCTGGTTCGCGACCATGCCGACGTGCCGCAATACCAGGACAACCTGGCGGCCAGCTACCACAACCTGGCCGTGCTGCACAAGGAGATCCGCGACCATGAAACGTCGGTGGAGTTGTTCCAGAGCGCGGTCACCGTGCGCCGGCGGCTGGTCGGCAGCTTCCCCTGGTTCCCGCGGTACCGCCGCGAACTGGCGCTGGGGCTGAATAACCTAGGGGATGTGTATCTGGATCTGGATCGCTTGAGCGAGGCGCAGCACGCCTTTGACGAAGCCTGGCAAGTGCAGCAGGCTCTGCACCGCGAGCACCCTCAGATTCACGACTACGCGGTCGACCTGGCGGGCAGTTGGGTCAGCCGCGGCCATCTGGCGATGCAACTGGACGACTATCCGTCGGCTCTCGATTGCTACCAGGAAGCCCGCAACATCACCGGCGAAGTGCTCCGCCAGCGGCCGCACGACGAACGTGCCCAACGCTTCCACCAGGCGGCCGTCGCGGGCTGCGAGGAACTGCGGATGCGGCACTGGGATCGGCTGAAAGCCGAAAAAGTGTCGGCCCTCTTCTTCCCGGCCTGACCGCTGACCCGGCCGCCGCTGCCTGTCAGCCGGGCGCGCATCACTCGGCGTCGTGTGATAGAATGCGGGGGGGCGGGGCGGCCGTTCAACACGATGCTCCACCGTCTGCTCGGCCCGAGGGCCTTTACCCACTGCCCGGCCGACGGTCAATTTCTTACTGACAACTGACAACTGACCAGAGGTTCCCTGCCGATGCATCACGACGATGCGGAAACCAAGGTTCCAGCGGGTACCGCAGCCAGCCCTGACACGTGCGCTTGCCACGGACTCAGCCGCCGTGCGATGCTGCGCGGCAGCGGCGTCGGCTTTGGATACTTGGCGCTGGCTTCGCTGCTGGCCGAGCAGTCGGCGGGCGAGACGGGCGGTGCCCTGCCCAGTAGCGCGGCGACCGACCCGCTGGCGCCGCGCGAGCCGCATTTTTCACCGCGGGCCAAGCGCGTCATTTTCCTGTTCATGAAGGGCGGACCGTCGCATGTCGACACGTTCGACTACAAGCCCAAGCTGCAGCAGGATCACGGCCAGCCGCTGCCGTTCGCCAAGCCGCGCGTGCAGTTCGCGCCGACCGGCACGCTGCTCAAGTCGCCCTGGAAGTTCCAGGCGCACGGGAGCAGCGGGTTGCTGGTCAGCGAGCTGTTCCCGCAGGTGGCCCGGCATGCCGACGACCTGTGCCTGATTCATAGCTTGCACGGCACGAACGCCGCTCACGGCGGCGCGCTGCTCAAACTGCATACGGGCAGCGACAACTTTGTGCGCCCCAGCATGGGCGCCTGGGTCACGTACGGGCTGGGGACCGAGAATCAAAATCTGCCGGGGTTCATCACGATCTGCCCCACGTTGGCTCATGGCGGCGTGAAGAACTGGGGTTCGGCCTTCCTGCCCGCTTACTACCAGGGAACGCCTTTGGGTAACGCCAGCGTGCCGAGTACCCAGGCCCGCGTCCGCTACATCCAGAACGATCACCTCTCGCGGCGGATGCAGCAGAAGCAACTCGAAGTGCTCGACCAGCTCAATCGCCAGCATTTGGAGCAGAGCGGCCCGGACGGGGTGCTGGAGGCCCGCATCCGCTCGTTCGAACTGGCTTTCCGCATGCAGACGGAGATGCCGCTGGTGGAGGATCTTTCGGAGGAGACGCCCGCCACGCGGCGATTGTACGGGCTGGACGACAAGGTGACCGAAAATTTCGGGCGGCAGTGTCTGCTCGCCCGGCGATTCGTGGAACGGGGCGTGCGTTTCGTTCAGGTGACGCACAGCGACTCGAACGTGCAGTGGGATCAGCACAGCAACCTGAAGCAGGGACACGAGAAGAACGCCCTGGAAGTGGACCAACCGATCGCCGGTCTGCTGACCGACTTGAAGGCCCGCGGCCTGCTGCACGACACGCTGGTCCTGTGGGGCGGCGAATTCGGCCGCACGCCGACCGTGCAAGGCAGCGATGGCCGCGACCACAACCCGGAGGGCTTTACGATGTGGATGGCGGGCGGCGGAGTGAAAGCCGGTTTCCGCTATGGGGCCACGGACGAGTACGGCTACTACGCCGTCGAGAACAAGGTGCATGTCCACGACCTGCATGCCACGCTGCTGCACCTGCTGGGGTTGGACCACGAGAAGCTGACGTACCGCTACGCCGGCCGCGACTTCCGCTTGACCGACGTGGCCGGCAAAGTCGCGCACGGGATCCTGGCATAGTCGCCTTTCGCTCCGCGAAAGTAGCGCGGCGACGGGAAGCGACGCCGCCACACGATGCGGCTCGGTCGCCGGGGCACGTGCGCCACAAACGCTACTTTCGCGGAGCGAAAGGCGACTTTACTCAGGAGCGGGCCCGTTTGAGAATCTTGAACGCGCAGTGCGATCCCCAGCCCTGCCGCACGGCCAGGTGGATGTACAACATGGCCAGCGGTTCCAGGTAGCGGGCGATCTGCAGCGGGCCGGCATCGACAGCTTCCAGCCCTAACTGTTCGGCCAGTTGCCCCACCACGGCCTTGGCCTGTTGGTCGTCACCGCAGTAGAACATCGTGGCCCGCTGGCCGCCGTAGTCGGGGTTGTCCATGGTGGCCGTGCCGACCGTGTTGAAGGCCTTGACCACCCGGGCACCGGGAACTTGCCCCGCAATCCGCTCGGCGGCTGAATCGTCGTAGCCCAGCGCCAGGCCCTGGAAGTCGGCGGTCAGCGGGTTCGAACAGTCGACCAGGATTTTTCCGCCTTCCACGGGGCCCGCGGCCGCCAGGACGTCCAGCGTCTGGGGCCAGGGCGTGGCCAGAATCACCACCTCGCCGTGGGCCAGGGCCGCGGCCCAATCCGAGGCACAAGCCCGCGGGCCGAGTTCGCTGACTAACTGCCGCACCCGCTCGCTGCCGGCGTCACGGGAACCATAGACGATGTCGTGGCCGGCGGCTGTCCAGCGCCGGCCCAACACGCCGCCCACCCGCCCGGTGCCTAGAATCCCGATCTTCATGATGCTGCGCTTTCTGCTGGTTTGGCGAACAGGAATCCAAGGCGGGAACCGGTTTCGTGCAGCCGGTCATCATGGGCCATGACCCGCCGGGCGACAAGGTGACTTGAACTTGGCGCCCTGGCGGAGAACCACGCCTGGGGCCTTCTCTTGGGTGGCGAATCGAGTTAGGTTACCCCGAGTTTCCCGATCGCTTCCACCCGGATGGCAGTTCGCGTCATGTCGCATTCATCGCCCAGTCGGATCCCTCGGCCGATTGCGTTCCTGTTCGAAAACTCGCTGTTCCTCGTGGCCGGAGCGGTCGCCGCGCTGCTGTGGGCCAATCTGAGCCCCGATTCGTACCACCGCTTTGTGCACTTCGACCTGGGCCACCACGTTCTGGGCATGCCCGCGGTGGAGCACGCCGAGCATGGGGAGGAGCATGGCGCCGGGCAGGGTGCTGAACACGGTAATGGACATGCCGAGGAACTCGACGCCGGGCATGAGGACGAACCAGGTGCGGAAAGCGCGGCGCCGGCGGCCAGTCCGGCGGTCAGTCCGGCGGCCCAGGGGGACGGCGAGAGCCATGGGGCGACGGCCGGCAGTCCGAGCGAACGGAGTCTGTTGCAGATCCTCTACAACGCGGTCAGCGGCTCCCACGGGCTGACCGTCCACTTTGTGATCAACGACTTCCTGATGGCCTTGTTTTTCGCCATTGCCGGCAAGGAGGTCTGGGAATCGCTGTTGCCAGGCGGGGCGTTGGCCAACCCGCGCAAGGCGGCCACGCCGCTGATGGCGACCCTGGGCGGCGTGGTTGGTCCGGCGCTGATTTATCTGGCGGGAGCGGCCGCGTTGGGACAGATGGCGACCCTGGGGCGAGGCTGGGCGATTCCCTGCGCGACCGACATCGCGTTCAGTTACCTCGTGGCGCGGCTGGTGTTCGGCAACGGGCATCCGGCGATCGCCTTTCTGCTGCTGCTGGCCATCGCGGACGACGCGGCCGGGCTGGTGATTCTGGCCGTGTTCTACCCCCAGGAACCGCTTCAACCCGCCTGGTTCCTGCTGACGCTGCTGGCGATTGGCTTGACCATCGGATTCAAGAAACTCCGACTGCACAGCTTCTGGTGGTATCTGCTGATCCCCGGCATCATTTCCTGGCTGTCGTTCAAGATGGCCGGAGTGCATGCGGCCCTGGGCCTGGTGCCGATCATCCCGTTCATTCCCCACGCGCATACGGACCTGGGGATTTTCGCCCGCGAGGAGCTGAATCGGACCGACACGTTAAACGAATTCGAGCATTGGTGGAAGAACCCGGTGGAATTGATCCTGGGGCTGTTCGGGCTGGCCAATGCGGGCGTGGTGTTCAGCAGCGTGGGGGCGGGCACCTGGCTGGTGCTGGGCGGGCTGCTGCTGGGCAAACCGATCGGCATCACGCTGCTGACCTGGATCTCGGAAAAACTACTGGGACTCGAAGTGCCCGCGGGGATGCGTTACAAGCATGTGATCAGCCTGGGGATGATCGCGGCGATCGGTTTCACGGTCGCGCTGTTCGTGTCGACCGCCGCGTTTCCCCAGACCGGCCCCGTGCAGGATTCGGTCAAGATGGGAGCGCTGGCCAGCTTCCTGGCGGCGCCGATCGCGATCGTGCTGGCCCGGCTGTTGGGAGTGCGCCCGGGGACGCAATAAAAAAGCTCCCGGCAACTTTGGGTCCCAGGGGGGCAAAGGACTCCGCCGTCGTTCCGGGAGCGATTGGACGGTGGGCGGCCACCAGCTTCCTGCGGTGGCGCCGTACCAGCAAATGCTCAAGTAAACTCGCAGTTGACGTTACGTGTGCGCGGCATCCTTTCCGTCACAAGGCGAAACGCGGTCGCAGAGTCGCGTCGTCCGACGCGCTCCAGGTGCGGACCCACCCGCGGGTTGACTTTCGATCGCCGCGAACCGCTTGGCTGATGCTAGAGAGAAGCCGTATCGCAGTGACTTCCCTGTCGCGATTAGCTGTTTGCGTTGCCGCGTCGATGAGGCGGAAGAATATGCTTTCACGCGGGGAGGGTCAAGGCCGATTTCCAGGCTGCCTGAAAACTTTTTTTTCAGCTCCTTCTCGCGGCCACGCCACTCCTTTTCGCGGGCACCCCACCGGGCCGCGCGGCTACTCGACCACCAGAACCTGATCGACCGGCGGCTGCGGAATCGTCTGCACGTGGCCCTCGGGCCAGCGGATCGTCATCCTTTCCACGGACGTGGCGCCGCCCAACCCGATGGTCACGGGCAATTCGACCTGAGACAGATAGCTTCGCGTGGGCATGACCTGGCGCCGCAGCACGTTGCCGCCGGCGTGCACCTCGATCCAGGCTCCGATCGGCTGGCGCCGCATTGCGCCGCCGGGAAACTGCAGGCGGATCCAGTGGTGCCCCAGTTGCTGGTCGTTTCTCAGCAGTCTCGGGCGGCCGCCGCTGGCCATCAGCAGCACGTCCAGGTCGGCGTCGCCGTCGATGTCGGCGTAGGCCGCGCCGCGGCCCACCAGCGGCGCGCAGAAGTCGGCTCCGCAGCGATCTTCCGGCACGCGGACGAACATGGTCGGCTGGTCCGGTCCGGCGTTCCAGAACAACTGCGGCGGCTGCTGGTAATGCTGGCTGGGCTGCCCCTTGTTGATCTCCTCCTCCAGGTGGCCGTTGGCGCCCAGCAGATCGAGTCGCCCGTCCAGGTCGTAGTCGAAGAAGAACACGCCGAACGTCAGCTCCAGCCGCGTGGCGGGTCCCAGGCCGGTGGCGATGGCCGCGTCGGTGAACTGCAGCGGGTCGCCCTGCGCGACGTACAACGCGGTCATTTCGTTGGCGAAGTTGCCAATCGCCACGCCCAAGGCGTCGTAGCCCGGCAGGTGAGCCGTATCGATGCCCATCGCGCCGCGGGCCTGACCGGCCATGTCGAAGGCGATGCCGCACAGCTTGCCGATCTCGCGGAACGTCCCGTTGGCCTGGTTATGGAACACCAGGTTCTGCACGGTGTCGTTGGCCACGACCAGGTCGATCCAGCCGTCGCTGTCCAGATCCACCGGGGCCAGTCCCAGGGACTTGGCCAGCGGCACACCCGTGTCCGGATTGCGGACCTGCAGCCCCGCCTCGGCCGTGACGTCGGTAAACTTGCCATCCCCGTCGTTGCGATACAGATAGGGAAAGGAACCCTCGAACGAGACCGGCGGCCCGTACGCCCGGCCGACACCGACCAGTTGAAAGTTCTGAGCCAGATCGATCTCGCGGGACCAGCGGACGTAGTTCACCACCACCAGGTCCAGCCGCCCGTCGCGGTTGTAGTCCACCCAGCCGCAACCGGTGCTCCAGCGATCCTCGTCGCCACCCACACCCGCCAGTTCCGTCACGTCCTCGAACCCTTGGCCCGTGTTGCGGTACAAACGGTTGCGTCCCACGGCTGAAATAAACAGGTCGGTGAACCCGTCGTTGTCGAAGTCTCCGACCGCGACGCCCATCGCGTACAGGTTCGTGTGCAGACCCTGCTGGTCGGTTACCTCCTCGAACTGGCCTCGCCCGTCGTTGCGGTACAGGGCCAGCGAACTCCGTTCGGACGGCCCGCGGGGATCCCAGGGCCAGCGCGCGGAGCCAACCAGCAGCAGGTCCTGGTCGCCATCGTTGTCGTAATCCAGAAACGCGCAGCCGCCGCCCATCGTTTCCGGCAGCAGCTTTTCACCTTGCGCCCCGTTTTCCTGCACGAAGTCGATCCCGGCCTGCGCCGTGATCTCGGTGAACCGGACGGTCGGCACCTCCGCTCGCGGCACCTCGCGCAGCCTGGGCAGCTCCACCTCGGCCGCTTCTTCCGGCTGCCCGAAACGGGATAGCCAGCCCGGTAAGTACAGGACGCAGGCGACCAGTCCGGCCAGCAGCGCAAGCGCCGCCAGAACGCCGAGCGACCACTTCAGCGCGCGGCCAATGACCGCGTCATCTTCCGGTTCGGGCGGTGCTGACTGCGGAGAACTGCTGGCGGGCCCCGCCGGCGGCGAAACCGGCTTGCGAGCTTCCAAGGGGTCGAGTTTCGAGGCGGGGTCTTCCATCGCGTTGCCTTGCTTTGGGCCGCCGATGCGAGCTGGCGGGAGACCGTCGTCAGCCGCAGCGGGAGGCGTTCGTTTCACGGGTCGGTGGACGACGGTGCTGGCGGCTCGAGCGGGTAAATGACCAATGCCTCGGCGGCGTGATTCGCGGCGGGGTATTTCTGCCGGGCCAAGGCCACGGCCCGGTCGCGGGCATTGTCGTCGGGTTTGTAACGTTCGTGCAGCCGCCGATGCTCGTCCGCTCGCTCGCGGTCGCCCAGTTGTCCGTACAGCAGCGCCAGATTGTAATGCGCCGTCACGTCCTCGGAATCAATCGTCAGCGTGGTGGCGAACTGTTCCGCCGCCGCCCGCAACAGCGTCTCGCGTTCGGCTCGGCGAGCCTCCCCCGGCAGTTGCCGGGCGCGGTCGAACAGGGTCAGCCCCAGCAGGTTGATGACTTCGATATCCAGCCGGAAGTCAAAACCCCGCTCGCGCATCTCGGCGGTCGGTTCGGCCAGCACGGCGCGCAGGTTGCGTTCGGCTTCGTCCAGGTAACCTTGTTCGCGGTTCAGCAGCCCGCTCAACCAGGACAGCGTCCAGTGCGGCGCGGGCGGGTCGGTAAACTCGGCCGCCCGCCGCACCGCCTCGACCGCGTCATCCAGCCGGCCCTCGCGGTACAGCACGCGAGCCAGATTCAACTGGCCGTCGTAGCGTCCCAAGGCATGCACCTGCTCGAACGCCTCGGCCGCCTGCCGCAGTTCGGCCTTGCCTTCCAGGAACAGGCCGATCCCGTAGTCGTTCCACCGTTGCCAGGCGGGAGTGTCCGACGGAAAATTCGTTGCCGTGTCGCCCGCGCCGCGCACGGGCAGCTCGACCGCATCCTCGGCCAGCACAACCACCGGCAGCGGATTATTGTACGGCCGCCCGGGTTCGTGGCCCCGAATCGGCCAATCGCCCGGCCGGGCCCGCTCCGTGAAGTACTCGGCGTACTGGTGATCGAACTTGCGGTAGTTCAGCCTGGCCTGGATGCGGATCGGCCCGTCGGCATCTTCGGGAACGTGCAAGGCGTAGTGGACGACTTGCGCGGCGCCGGGTGGGATCTGGTGGTTGTACAGCGGGACGAAGATATCCTGCGCATTGCGGCGATCGATGCGGTTGCCGTCCTTGTCCAGCATGAACACATTCACAAAGTGCGCCCAGGGGTCCACTCGGCGCTGGTCGTCCAGGGCGCCGCTGTGCGCCAGCACCCGGTCGCCGCAGGTCACGATCACCTCCAGCCACACCTCGTTGGAATCGGCCGTGCCTTGAGTGAACAGGTGTCCCAGACGCAGGGTGCGGATGACCGACTCCAGCAGATACTGGCCGCCGGGTTTCAGGGTCGGCACGTCGGGTCGCAGGGGAGCGTGCAGGCGGCCGTCGATCGCGCCGTCTTCCTTGATGCCGAACAAATCCACGCGAACGCAGTCCCGCAGAAACTCGCTGTGCGCCGCCAGCGCCTGGGGCTGGTCCAGCAGCCAGGCGATGCCCGTGTTGGCGCCCACGAACAGGTGGTCGTGAATGCTGGGCCGGTCATGGCCGGGATACTGCCTGGCCGCGAAGTCCCGCGACGCCCGCAGCGGCATGTGGCAGTTGTTGCAGTTCTCCTGGGCCTGCGGCGGATAGTAGAAGGCCCGCGCATTGTGGCCCGACACACCGCTGAGCAGATAATTGTCATAGTGATTCTGGCCGCGGAGAAAATCGCGATACTGGTTCAGTTCCTTGGGCAGGTGCACCTTGTGGCAGGTGCTGCAGAACTCGGCCGTCTTGTGGAACGGCTTGAGAAACGTCTTCTTGTGGAACGACGGCTTGGCCTTGATCAACTGGTTGTTGAGGTACTGCAGCACCGGGTTGTGGCTGTAGGCAAACGGGTAGTGCAGCGGTTCCTCGATGGTGAAGTCCGCGTTGCCGCGGGTGCTGTTGACGTGCGTGATGGCGTGGCACGACGAGCAGGTGATGCCGGCCTGCGAGGTGGGGTCGTGCACGTCGTCGAACGCCGGATCCTCCATCGCGCCGCTCAGGAAAGGGACCGGGTCGTGGCAGCCCGCGCACCAGCGGACCGCCTGCGGATGGCCGTCCCGCCGCAGCACGACCTCGCGCGTCTCGCGGACGCTGGCCAGGTACGCGGGGTTGTTGAATGAACTGAAACGGTGCACGCTTTGCGACCAGCCGGCGTGGACGTCGGCGTGGCACTTCAGGCAGTACTGGTCGTCCATCAGGGCCCGAGCCGGAATGAAGTTGCCGTCGTGCGTGCGGACCAGCGACGGTTCGAAGTACCGCTGGTCCTTCGGCCCGGCCACGTTCCAGGTGCGGGGGTCCTGCGACTGCAGGGCCACCATCGCCAGCACGACCACGGCGACGACGGCGCCGTAAGCCAGTCCCATCCGCCACTTGATCGGCGGCCCGGCCAGCCGGTGCAGCCAATACAGCCAGGCGGCGGCCAGCGGGCAAGCCACGTGCAACCAGTAGACGGCCAGCCGAGCGGCCGGCAGGTTCAGGTCCAGAATGCCCACCCGCATCAGCAGCAGGCCTGTCAGCAGCACCAGGTTGCCGACCACGAACAGTGCGTATCCGATCCGGACCGCGCGGCGATTCTTCCGCTTCCGAGTGGCCAGCAGGTGCAGCGTCCCGAACGCGACGAACGGCACGACCAGCAGCAGCCCCAGGACCAGGTGCAGCAGGAACATCAACTGGTAAAAGTAGTCCTGGTAGGTCTGCCCGCTGAAGTATTCCAGCGCGGTCACCGACGCCAGATAGACCGAATTGGCGGCCAGGACCGCCAGCAGCACGAACACGATCCGGAGCAGCACGCGCAGCCGAGGCCCCACGGCGGGCACATACTTGCGACGAGCGGGCCTGGCAGCGGGCGGAGAAGCGTCGTTGGTCATCACTGGTCAACCGGGAAGGGAGGTTCCTATCCCTTATTGTATCGCGCCGCCAAAACCAGCAAGGCGGGACGACGCCCGGCCGCGGAAAAACGCAATCGTCGAACTGCCAAGCGTTGCTGGCGGAAACCAGGCTCCGGCGGCGCCGATCATGCCGAATAACCCGGATCTTCCAACCCGAAGGCGTCGGCGACGCGATTGAAGAAGGCGAACAGCGCCGTGACGTAAACCGCTTCCGCGATTTGCGGGTCGGTCCAGCCCGCGGCCCGCAGCCGCTCGGTATCCTCCGCCCGGACGCGATACGCCGTTTCGGTCACCAGGCGGACGAACTTCAACAGCTCTCGCTCGGCTTCCGTCAACCCCGCGGCCTCCAGGTCGCGGCGGCGGAGTGCCGCGGTCACCTCGTCATCGGCTCCCTGCAACTGCAGGAAGAACGCATGGGAGCCCAGTCAGTACGGGCACTGGTTCAGGGCCGACACCAGCGTGGCGATCATCTCCTTCGTGCGGCGGTTCAGATGCCCGTCGGAAAAGTGCAGCTCGTTGCTGAACTGAATCACCCGCCGCAGGAAATCGGGCCGCTGGCCGAAGCACTTCAAGATGCCCGGCATCCGCGGGCGATCGGGCCGGGTCTGTTTGTACTGGCTGTAGACCTCGGCCAGTTCGCCCGTGGCCTCTTCATCGTCGAACCATTCAATCAGCGGCATCGAACTTCCCCCTCAGGACGCGACCGTTTCCGTGTTCACCAGCCTCGGCTCGCCGGCTTGCTCGTGTTTCGCTTCCCGGTCCGCGAGCGCTCGCCGGCGCTGTTTCCAGGCCAACTCGACCGCCAGCGCCGTGGGACCGACCAGGAACAGGGCGTAGTACGGAGCGTGAATCACGCCGGCCAGTCGCAGCAGCATCTCGGCCACCGCCACCAGCGCCGCCACCAGGCACTGAGCCCACTTGCCGCTGACCGTCGTCCGCGGGTCGGTGATCATGAAGAACACAAACAACTGATACATGGGGCCAGTCAGCGGCGCGACGTTCGCCAGAAACGGGCTATCGGTCAGCAGGCTGCGCACGCCGGCCAGCAACACGAACGACGTCACGTACGTCAGACAGATATGGAACCGCTGCAAGCGCCAGATAATGATCGAACCCAGGCACCACACGACCAGCATCGGCCAGACGAAGTTCCCCCACTGGATGCTCAGGCTGGCCACCGCCGCCGGATACAGAAACAGCATGGCGCTGACGCCGAAATTGGACGGGTTCCACAGATGCCGTTCGCGCCACCGCAGCACGTACTTCGAGGTGATCGACAGGATCGCGCACAAGGCATACGGCCAGAAGAAGGGCGAGCGGATCAGGATGCCGACACTGATCCCGGAAATATAGGCGCTGGCCAGGTGCGGGAAGCGGCCCATGATCAGCCGCCCCAGAATCAGTTCGCAAGCGATCGACGCCCCAATCGCCAGCAAAGTCCGGCTCCAGCTTTCCAGAAAGCCGAACACCAGTTGGCCACCCAGCAGGATGCAGGTGATCAGCGCCGGCGCCAGAAAGCGGTTGTCGAACGTCAGCCAGCGCGGCCAGCGAACGGTATCTGACATGCGGTTCACTCCTCTTCCCGAATCCGATGAAGCTGATCGATCGCGGGACGCTCGATCGTTTGTGACCGGCCCGCTGGCCAGCGAATGACAATCCGGTCGACGACGTCGTGCGTTCCCAGCCCAAATTGCAGCCGGCGCTGGTTCTGGGCCGAATAGCCGCTGGCCGCGACCACCTCCTGCAACTGCTGCTGACCGTTCCAAAAGACCCGCACTTGAGCGCCGATCGCGCTGCGGTTGCTCTGGGTGCCCTCCAGCTCCAGAGCGATCCAGTGACGTCCATCGGCAACCTGATTGCGATACAGCAGCAGCGGCCCTCGCTGGTTGGCGACCAGCACGTCCAACGCGCCGCGATTGCCCAGATCCGCCAAAGCCACAGCTCGTCCATCGTGGCGGTCCGCCACACCGACCAGTCCGGCGACCTCCTGGAACCGTCCGCTGCCGTCGTTCAGCCAGACTCGTTTCGACTGGTAACCAGCCAGGCTGCGTCCCTGCATGGCGGGCCAGTTGCGAGCGTCGGAGATGATCTGAGTGTGCCCGCCAGTGATCTGCGAAAAGTCGTACCAGTAGCTGGTCCCCTGCTCGCCCGACACATAGCCGTTGGTCAAGTAGAGATCCACGAAGCCGTCGTTGTTCAAGTCCCCGAACTGGGCGCCGAAACTCCACCCTCCCAGTTCCACTCCCATCACCGACGCCAGGTTGTCGAACCGTAGCGACCCGTCGGCGGCCGGAAACCAGAGGTTGTTGCCCTGAATCAGCACGCCCTCTTCCGAGATGTTCGTCTCGTAAATCGCCAGCCGGCCCTGATTCAACACATCGCCGACCGCCGCATTCATGCCGCTCTTGGGAGCGTACCCCACGCCGCTTTCCTTGCCCGCCTCGCGAAACCGCTGCCCATCTTCGTTCACGTACAATTCCGAGACGCCGTAATCGTTGGCCAGAAACAGGTCCGGCCAGGCGTCTCCGTTGAAATCGGCCGCCACGACCGCCAGCGTCCAGCGCGTGCTGTCGATGCCCAGCTCGTGGGTCACATCCTGGAACCGGCCTTCGCCCAGGTTCCGCAGCAGCCACTTGCGGCCGCCGTTCTTGGCATATTCGAAGCTTTCCGGCATGATCCGCGTATGTTCGAGCTGCTCCAGCCGCAAGTCGTCCGGCCAGTAGCCGGCCAGCAGCAGATCGATCCGGCCGTCGCGATCGTAGTCCAGCCAGGTGGCGCTGCCGATGTTGGCCCAATCCGGCAAGTTGGCTTGCGGGCCGAGCGGTTCGAAACGCTGGCCCGCGACGTTGCGAAACAGCTCCGGGCGGCCCCACTTGTAGACCAGCACGTCCTCATAGCCATCGTTGTCCAGGTCGGCCCAGACCGAGCCCATGCAGGCTCCCGTGCCCGGCTGGTTCAAGTCGGCCAACCCCACGTCGCCGGCCACGTCCGCGAAGGTGCCGTCGCTCTGGTTGCGATACAGGCGATTGGCACTGCCCGGAGCACTGTTGGTGACATAGAAGTCCTGCCAGCCGTCGCGATCGAAATCAACGACCGAAACGCTGGCTCCCATCGAGGCGATCTGGGGGGCGATGTGGTCCAGTCGAGCGTCGACGCGGGGTGCCTCGTGCACGAACGCGATGCCCGACTCGGCCGCCGCTTCGCGCAGCACGAAGCCGTAACGTTCCAGCGCCTGCTCGCGCGCGGGACCGTCCGCCCGTTCGCGCGGCGAACTGGTGTGCGCCACCGAACGCAGATATACCGCCGGACCGAACAACAGCCCGACAAAGGCAGCCGTCAGCAGGTAACGTTTGACTCGCAGCGTCATGGTTGCGTTGGCCCCCCGGCCCGCGCCGCGCTGGCAGGCCACAACCCCTGGTGGAAACGGCGCGGCGTCACGTAGCGGGTGTGATACTGTTGCCAGTCGGCAGCGTGCCGCCGATACACGGGGTCTTCGGCCAAGGGGCCCGCGGGTCCCGCATAGTCCGGGTCGTCGTGCGCCGGCAGCGGCTGGACCGTGCGGGAGAAAGCCGTGTTGAAATCACCATCCTTGACCCAGCCGTCGCCGATCAGCACGAAATCTCGCCTCCAACCGGATTCAACCGGTGGAAGAACGGTGAATTCCAGCGCCAGTTCATCGCCCGCATTCATGATCACATAGCGATCGTCCGTCGCCGCCAGCAGCTCGCTCACGTCGCCGAACCGAGTGTAATAACCTTCCAGGTCCAACCACCGCGGCTCGCGCGACTCGACTTCGTAATGCGGCGTGTCGGGCCGCCGCCGATCCGTGGGAAACAGCCGCGAATAGCCGCGCTCGCGCAACTCGGCAACCGCCAGCGGAAGCCTCGCGATGCGCGGCTCCACGGCGGGCAGCTCGCGGGCCCAACCCAACTGGTCCCAGTAAACCTCCAGGTTCGTCCTCAACCGGCAACGGCCTTCAGGTTGCAGCGCGTCCACGGGAACCCGGATCACGACGCCCTTGTTCTTGCCGGCGGGAAAACCCAGGTTGTCGAGTACCACCTGCCACTGGCCGCGGGGATCCTGCTGTTCGAGCAGCAGTCCATACGGCCGCGCCTGTTGACCTTGCCCCAGAGCCACGTTGATCGAGCTGTCCGTGGGATACACCCAGCCCTGTCCGACGATCAGCCAGGCCTCGTCCGGCAGGATCTCGCTGGGCACGTCGAACTCCACCCAATGCGGCTGCGCCACGCCTTGATACGCGCCAAGATGAAACGTGTCCGCATACGTGCCGTCGGCCTCCCGCAACAGGTCGTTCAGCGGTTTCCCGGTCGGATCGGTCGGATTCTCCAGCGGCCGCGGCGCGGTGGCCAGGATTACCTGCTGAGCGGGAGGCTGATTGGGCACGAACCGCTCGTCGATCAGCACTTCCACGTCGGCCGGATGATCGACGGCCAGCAAGGCGACATGGTCGAAGAAGTGCGTTTCCCACAGCTCGGCCGTGATCCGGATCGGGTGGCGATCGCCGCGGGGGACCATCTGTTCGGCGGCCAGCTTGATCCAGTCCTCGGTCTGCGTGACGCCCGCGGTGGTTTGCGCGTTGATCCTCAGACCCAGCGGCGAGCGCCAGATGAAGTCCTTGACGAATTGAAACTTCTGCCCGTCGAACGTGAACACCCAGGGACACGAACCCTTGAGGCGCTGCTGCGCGGCGATCGACTGGCGCGCCTGCAGTTCAAACTCGGCTTGCACCGTGCCGTTGGGCCAGACGATGCGAGCCACCTCCGCCCGCTCGCGGCGTCCGAGCCCGAAGTGCACTTGCGGCGAATCGATCATGGCGGCCTGCACCAGGTCGCCCGCGCGCATTTCGATCCGCCCCCCCAGCCCGAACGAATTGATCCGCCGGTCGCCCGGCGCCGGATTGGCCGTCGGTTCGACCACGCACCAGCCGTAGCCGGCCTGGGAGCGGTTGTACGCCACACTAGCCAACTCCGCGGTCCAGCCAACCAGGTCCAGCAAGCCGTCGCCATCGACGTCCGCCACGCTCGCCACGCGTAGCGCCGGCTGCTGCGGCTTCGGCAGCGGATGCCACTGGCCGCCGGCGTCCTGCAGCCAGATCGCCGTCTCGCCCGCGGTGCCTCCAGCGGCTGTCTCTCCGCCCGCCGTGCTGGCCAGCAGATCGACCGCGCCGTTGTTGTCCAGGTCGGCGACTGCGAGGAACGCGTCGCTGGCGGAAGAAGGCAGGGGAGCGTCCGGATTCCACGTTCCCAGCGCCCGAGCGGACCAGGTGCCGTCGTCACGCCAGCTTAGTTGCCGCAGCTCGCCCCACTGACACCACGCCACCAGCTCGAACCGCCCGTCGCGATCGACGTCGCCCACCGCCAGACCCCAGCACGCGCCATCCTCCGGCGAGCCGGCGGCGGTGTATTCGCCGCTGCGTTCGTTGCGCCACACGTTCAGCTTGCCGTTTGCGCTGAGCGTCGCCAGGTCCACGTCGCCGTCGCCGTCGTAATCCAAGGCGACCAGTTGCACGACGGCCTCGGCCGAGACGAACGGTTCGATCGGCGCGAACGCCAGATCGCCCCGATTCTGGAGATAACGCAACGCCCCGCGGTGGTCGCTCAGCAGCAGGTCCAGGTCGCCATCTGCGTCGACGTCGACGGTCCAGACGGAATGCCAGGGACGCGCGAACTCCCCGCCGCTCACTTCGTGTGCCGTAAACGATCCCTCGGGGCTGCCCAGAAAGATGCGGCAGCCCTCGTTGCCGGCCAGAATCAGATCCGGCTGGAAGTCGAAGTTCAAATCGCCGCTGGCGATGCTGGTGGGCGACGTTTCGGCCGCGGCGCCGGGAAATGGCAGCTTCTGCGAGTCACCCACGGTCAGGCCCCCCGCCGACAGCGCCAGCATTGCCGGCGGGCGACCTTCGGGCAGCACGACCGCGGTCGCCGTCGTGGGCGGCCGGGTTGCCGACGCGAACGGTTTCAATTCGAAGCTCATCCGCACGTCAGGCTCGGCGGCCGCGGGCGGCGGCGGCTGAAACTTCACGAAATGCCGCAGGGGGCTGCCGATGGCCGCGGTGGAGGAGATGCCAAGTTGCGCCAGCGAGCGCTGGTATTCCGGTCGCGGTTTCAGCAGGTTCTCGAAGAACGTCAGGCCGCGGGCCGCATCCTGGTAGCTGTTGTCCTGGGCCGCCGTCACGGCCTGAGCCAACTGCTGCCGGATCTCTTCCGGCCAGTCGGCGCTTTGCAGTTGCAGGGCGTCCAGGCTGGTCCGCAACAGGTTGCCGTTCTCCAGCGCCGCGGCGGCCCGCGCCTGCTCGCACAACGCCCGCAGGTTCCCGGGCGCTCGGCCCAGGATGTCGGCCAGCAGCAGGAGGCTTTCGTCTTGCGCTTCCGCCGTGCGAAGGTTGCCGAGCAGCGAGACCAGGAACCAGGTCGCTCCGACGTTCTCCGGCCAGATCTGGTGGAGCTCCCGCAACTGAACGATCGCTTCCTCGACGTGTCCGGCATCCTGCAGAATCTCGGCCCGCAGCAGTTTCAATTCCCGCAGGTCACCCGCCAGCGCGAGCGCCTGACGCAAGGCCTCGTCGGCGCCCTGCGATTCGCGCAGCCGCAACCTGGCCAGCGCCAGATTGGCCCACAGCGCCGGTTCGCGCGGCTCGCTTGCGACCGCTTGTTCCAGCCAGCCGGCCGCCCGCTGATTCTCCTCGACGTCCAGTGCCGCCAGGCTGGCGTAGAATGCAGCCGTCACCTGGTCCGAGGCAATCGGCGGGGCAACCGCTTGGCCATCGCCGGGCGGGCTGGTGAACGTGCGCCAGGCCAGCAGGATGATGGCGGTCAGCACGGCGACCACCAGGATCCCGGCCACTCGGCGCCGGCGGGCTGAAGGATCACTCGACTTCACGAACGGCGCTCCCTTGGAACTTCGTGACCGGACCCGGCGCAGTTTGCTTCGCGCGCAGGACGGATTCCCGTGGCGGTTCGGCGATCGGTGCGTCGTGCGGGCACGCGACCGCTGACCGCCGCAACATGGCGACTGCCCACAATCCGCCCAGCAGCACGAAGGGGAACAGGTAGATCGCCAGGTCCCAGGCACCATAGCCGGGCGGAGTCGACTCGACCTGCATGGTCAGCTCCTGCGTTTCTCCGCCAGAGGCGGTCAGTTGGACGCCTACTCGCCACTGGTCCCGCTGATCGAACACGGGGCGGGCTTCGAACTGCAACCGGTTCCGCATCGCTTGTTGCTCCGCCGGACAGGTGACCCGCGGCAGCCGGCCGCTGACCGGTTCGACCCACAAGGCCACCCGCGGCACCCGGTCCGCGAAATCCTTGGCCGGCGACTCGAGAATCACGAAAAACTGAGCGGTACCGATGTCGGGATCGGCCCAGACCGACACGGTGTACTCGCCCAGCGTCTGGTCCACCACAATCGGAAACGGAGGGCCCTCGTGGGCCGCGGCCGATCCCAGCACGCTTAGCACACTCAGCAGCCCGGCGAGCGCGGCGCACGGCCAGCGCAACGGACGACGCCCGAAGCGCGGCCAGCGGGCTGGCGACGGTCGCCAGGTGCGAGCGGACATTGTAGCTAACCTCCCAGAAACGTGCCGCGCATGTCCATCGGCTGCGTCAGGATCCAGACCGCGGCGGCGAAAATCGCCAGATGCAAAGCGGCCCACGGCGCCCAGCCGCCCAGTGTCCGCTCGGCGGCCAGTTGCCGCGAAATGCCCCAGGCCACCAGCCACGATCCGAGCAACCCCAGGCCGAGAAAGCCCATTTCCAGCGGAAACACGACCGACTCCGGCAGCCCTCCCAAGTGCCACTGCGGCGCTCCAAGCAGCTCTCGTCCCGTCGTTCGCCACACCGTGTGCTGCGTCACCGGAATCACCGTCCACAGGCCGGTGAAAAAGTGAAATCCATAGTGGGCCAACCAGATTCCAAAACCGATCGGGACCAGCGAACGGGCGAAACGCTGGACAATCGCCAGCAGGGATTCGCCCGTACCGCTCAGCCAACGTGTCGTGTACGCGGCGGCGGCCAGCAGGAGCGCCGGTTCGATCAGCAGCGTCACGGCGAACAGGGCCGCCAGGATCGGCCACTCGACCGTCAGGCCGGTCCACTCGGCGATCGCCTGCTCCAGCGCATACACGGGACTGATCATGGCGAACGCATTCAGCAGCGCGGCGAACGTGAACACAATCATCCAGGCGGACAGATCCGCGCGGCGCTCGACGACTCCCAACCCCGAACGGCTGCCTGCGGCCACCAGTTCCTCAGCCGGCAACCGGGCCAGCAGTCCGACGTTGTCGTGCGGGCAGGCATACACGCAGTCCAGGCAAAACGTGCAGTCCAGGTTGCCGACCTTGCGCGGCTGGAACAGTCCCAGTTCGCAGCCGCGCTGGATGATCGGCAACTGCGCTTCGCCGGCCGGCCGCTGGCGATCCAAGGCTTGCGGCGCCTCCGCTCGCCGGCCGACGATGCAATCCTTGGTGGAGCACGTGTGGCAGACCTGGTGGTCGCGGACGGCGACCTCCAGGGGCGAAAGAGTCGAACCGAGGAAGTTGAACTGTCCCACCGGACAGACGTGCTTGCAAAACGACGCGCGGCGAAACAGCGCATCAACCAGCAGCGCGGCGGCGAAGTACGCCACAATCAACACGCCGGTCCACCAGGGATCGGACCACAGATCAAACAGCTCGTACGTAAACAGCACGGCGACAAACAGCGCCAGCGACAGCCACTTGCCGCGCAGCCACCGCGGCCACTCCCATCGCGGAGCGATCAGCCGCCGAGCGAGTTCACGGGGCAACAGAAACGGGCAAGCCATGCAGAACAGGTTTCCGGCACACAGCAACGCCAGGACCACCAGCCCGCGGAAATGTACCCAGGTGAGCAGAGCCGCCAGGTTCTTGGGCGCCAAATCCGGTCCCCAGAAGGCATGCGCCACCATCACCACGCTCACCGCCAGCAGCGGCAATTGCAGCATCAGCCGAGAATGACGCCAGCGCAAGAAACGACCGACTCCCGGCAGGGCCAGCAGGTCGAGCGCGGCGTTCGGCCGTTGCCCAGCGGGCAACCGATCGCCGCTCGGTGGTCGTCGGGACAGGGTCGTTGTCACCGGGCCTTCACTCCCGCCACATCGACTTTCCGCTCCAGCGACGTGCCGTCCGGGAATGTGGCCGTCACCAGCACGAACCAGTCGCCCCCCATCGTGAACTCCAGCGTCCCCGCGTAACTTCCCGGCTCCACCTCGTTCAACTCGCCGAACGACGGTTTCATCCCGGCATGATTCATGTTGCCCTCCAGCCGCACCTTGCCGCCCGCCAGCGGTTGGCCGGCAGCGTCACGCAGCCGCAGCAGAAGCTGAGCCTGGCCGACCGCCGGCGGCGCCGGGTCCCAAGTCAAGTCGACCTGGGCCCCCGGCACGTCCGACGTCGCGGGACGGCACGCCACCAGCAGCACGAGGCACCCCAGAATCAGCCAGCGGCTTACACCAGACATCGCCATCCCAGTCCTCCCAGGTTGCAATCCCACGAGTTGCCTACTGCGGCACCGGTTGCCGAGTGGACCACAACAGAACGCCGCAGCCCACCGCACCCAGTCCACTCAGGGCCAGCACGAACCGGGCGCCTTCCATCTTGGGTGACGGTTGACCGCCGGCCCAGACCCAGCCCGCGATGCACAGACCCAGCAGGATCAGCAGGAACAAACTGATCACACTACGCACAAGATTCATCGGTCACATTCCCCCTTGGTTGCGCCATTCGGCGGACGGTTGCCGTGGCTCCGGCTCGGTTCACGCACTCGCTCGTCGCGGCGTCCACGCACACGAGCAGCCGTGGTGCGCCTCTTCGCCTGGCAGCGGAAACATGTGATAGAACATGGCGATGACCATCGGGATGAACACCGCCGCGTTGTAGAACAGGTGCAGCTCGACCCGCGGGATCACCAGTTGCGCGATGCTCAGCGGCACCGGCGAACCAAACAGATTCATCTGCAGCAGCGCCTGGCCCTGCAGCAACGCGTGTTCGATGTGGTGCCAGAACTGGATCCAGAAGGCAATCATCCACCAGGTGCGAGAACGCCCGACGAACCCCGTCCGCAAGATCCAGAACGCCACCAGCATGACGAAGGCGTAGCCGTAATGCAGCGCCTCGGACGTGACCACCCACGGTATCCACAGGCCGACCACGCCGCGCGATTCCGGAATCGGCCAACCCAGCAGGTAGATCTGCGTGGTCTGCGCCAGGTGCTCCGCCCAGTGCGCCAGCACAATCGCCGTGTAAACCCACAGGCTGTACTTGTGCCAGGGACCGTTAATCAGTTCCAGCCAGGACATCTTGCGATGTGTATCGCCAATCGAACAAGCCACAGTTGCCGGCATGGAGAGTTACTCCGCGAGTGAGATTCAAGAGAAGTTTCAAGAACGGAACGCCGACAGGCCGGAGGCCGGCCGAGGCGGGCCGCTGGCATGCCCAGGCGGCGCCGACGGGCCGGAGGCCCATGCACCACCAGGTGCGCCGACGGATCAGCGCATGACGGTGGGCGAAAGTTGGTCCGAAGCGAGATCCGCCCGGGGCCTCAGCGCGAGGCGCGCGCGGCATCTCGCGCGAGATGACAGGATCGGCACGAAACAAAGCGGCGCTGCGTTCCCGGAGGCCGGGCAGGCCCGATCGTGCCGGCTGCCTGCTAGGCGCGCGGAGGTCGTTCGATGGGCGAACGGTGTCCGGCCTGAGGCGTATCGTCGCTCGCCTCGACCCAATGGCCGCGTCCAGCCAGATGCAACAGGTCCGTGTCGCCGAGCAACGCGGACTGTTCGTGCCCTGTCTGCGGCGGGACCGCGGGAGGCGCCAGCGGCGGCAGCCAATCCCGTCCATGGCACTGCGGACCATCGCAGGGCGCCGGCGGTTGCTGGAACGGTTCCGGCGGTGGGGACTCAATATCCGCCGGTGTCAGCGACCGTCCATGCGGCAGCATGCGCGCGGCCGATCCCTGGAAAACCACGTATCTGCCGCACGAGGCCGCTGCCCGTTCGCTGCCGCCCAGCACCGCGACCAGACCCAGAGCGGTAGCCAGCCAGAAGCGCACCGCGAGCGCCCGGCAGGAAACACGACAGCGGACCAGGGCGAGTGGCGACACGAGCCCGAACACCAGGGGAGAAAGAGAATTGCCAGCCGCGGCCGAGCGGCCCGATAGAATACACGAGACGATTGAGCGGGCGCCATCCCGCTCCAGCGACGTCTGCTAATATACTAGCTTCGCGCGAGCGGGTCAACGAAGACAAGCAGCCTGGGCCACTCCGTCCGGCCCGGCAGCCCCCCCAGGCATTCACCAGCGATATAGTTCGTTTGAATCCAACTGTCCGAGCAACGATTTTGCGGATTGTGCTGCTGGCGGCTGGTTTGGCTGGCTGCCGGCCCTCAGCCCCAACCGGCAATCCTGCCTCGACCGCTCCCGGTTCCTCATCTGGATCGGGCGCGATTTCGTCGGCCGGCCAGCCGGATCAACCCCCGCCGGTGCCATGGCGGGATGTCACGGAATCGGCGGGCGTGCGCTTCGTACACCACAACGGCGCTCAAGGCGACAAGCGGCTGCCCGAATCGATGGGCAGCGGCTGCGCCTTTCTGGACTACGACAACGACGGCCGCCAGGATCTGCTGCTGATCAACGGCCGGGACTGGCCCGGGACTCCGCCCACGCAGCGCCACCCGGTGACGATGGCCTTGTATCGCAACCTGGGTGGCAAGTTCGAGGACGTGACGAGCGAAACGGGCCTCTCGATTGCGCTGTACGGGATGGGAGTGGCCTGCGGCGACTTTGACAACGACGGCTGGGTGGACCTGTTCATCTCCGCGCTGGGCCGGAACGTGCTGCTGCGGAACCTGGACGGCCATTTCGTGGATGTCACGAGCCAGGCCGGTGTCGGCGGCGGCGACGATGCGTGGAGCACCAGTTGTGGCTGGCTGGACTACGACAACGACGGCGACCTGGACCTGTTCGTGGCCAATTATCTGGAGTGGAGCCTGGAGCTGGAACGGGCGCTGCACTGCCGTCTGCCAGGCGGTCAGCCGGCCTACTGCCCTCCCACGGCTTTCCGCGGCACGATGCCGTATCTGTATCGCAACGGTGGTGACGGAACTTTTCAGGAAGTCTCCCAGGAGGCCGGGCTGCAAATTCGGACCGACACGGGTGAACCGTTGGCCAAGGCGCTGGGCGTCGTGCCGGTCGATCTGGACGCCGATGGCTGGGTCGATCTGGTCGTGGCGAACGACACGCGGCGGAACCTGGTGTTCCACAATCGAGGCCAGGGCCGGTTCGCCGAAGTCGGTGTGTATGCCGGCATTGCCTACGACAGCGCCGGACAGCCGCGCGGGGCGATGGGGATCGACGCGGCCGACTTTCGCAACAACGGTTCAATCGCCGTGGGCATCGGCAACTTCGCCGATGAAATGACCGCCTTGTATGTCACCGAAACTCATCCCTTGCAGTTCACCGACCAGGCTTTGACAGCGGGAGTGGGCAGTGCCACCCGCGACCGGTTGACGTTCGGTCTGCTCTGGCTGGACTACGATCTCGACTCGCGGCTCGATCTGCTGCTGGCCAATGGCCATCTGGAGCCGGACATTCAGCGAGTGCATACCGGGCAACAGTACGCGCAGCCGGCACAACTGTTCTGGAACACGGGTCGCACTCGGCCGCGGGAACTAATGCCGGTCGGACCAGCGCAATCCGGGCCCGACCTGTTCCGGCCGCTGGTGGGCCGCGGTGCCAGCTATGCGGATATCGATCAGGATGGCGACCTGGACCTGGTGCTGACCAGTTGCGGCGGTCCGCCCCGGCTGTTGAGAAATGATCAGGCGACGGGCCACAGTTGGCTGCGGTTCCGCCTGGTCGGACGCCGGTGCAATCGCGACGCCATCGGCACCTGGCTGGAAGTCAAGCTGGCCGGCCGCACCGTCCGGCGACAGGTCATGCCCACTCGCAGCTACCTGTCCCAGGTCGAATTGCCGATCACGCTGGGGCTGGGCGCGGACCAGGTGCAGGCGGTCGAGATCCGCTGGGCCGACGGCTCTCGCCAGTCGGTGCCGGCGGTCCGGCACGGGGAACTGACCGTGGTCGTGCAGCCGTGAAGCGCGGTCGATCAACCTTCAGTGAACCCCGCCGGGAAAACCGGCGCAGTTGAACTATTGCGGCTGTTGACGGCGATAGTAGTACAGCAGCAATCCGACCAGCGTCTTGGCATCCTGGATGGTTCCGTTGGCGACCAGCCGCAGAGCTTCATCCCAGCGGACCACATGGTTCTCGATCTGCTCGCCCGCTTGCAGATCCGCCGCGCCCGGCGTCAGACCGGTGGCCAGATACAGATGCATCTGCTCACTGAGAATGCCTGGCGACATGTAGAACCTGGTCAGCAGCTCCAGTCGCTCGGCTCGGAATCCCGTCTCCTCGGTCAATTCGCGGGCGGCGGTGACTTCGGGCGATTCGCCCGCTTCACGCGTCCCGGCGGGCAGTTCCAGCAGCGTTTGATCGACCGACAGCCGGAAGTTGCGGATCAGGCAGACGTGATCCCGATCCACTTCGGGGATAATCGTCACGGCACCGGAATGCTGCACCACCTGGCGGACAACTTGACCTGCGGGGCCGGTTCGCGTCAGCTCGACGACGCGAAACAAGGCGGTTTCCAGCAGCACGCGGGGAGGATCGGACATCAGCGCGGGACTCCAGTGACGCGTCGGGCTCCCTGGGCAGAGTAGCGGACGGACGAGAACTTGGACAGGCCCGGTTGCAGCGGAGGTTCGGCAGCAGCGGTGCGGTGGTACGAAATCATGCAGTTCGAAGATTGCAAATTGCAAATTGCAAATTGCGAAGTGCAGACTGAGAACTGTAAATTGCCCGATGCCCGCTCCCCGCTCCCCTATGACCTATGACCAATGACTACGGCAGCGAGCCGGTTGCGTTGTGCCCCCACCCCCTGGAGGCGCCCCCTGCGGGTATGCGTTGCGTAGCGGGACCGAGGGCCGTCCCGGGACGGCTGACGAAAGTCGAGCGGACGCCGAGCGAGAAGTGCAC
>JAGFJK010000137.1 GCA_024102795.1 Pirellulaceae bacterium | reverse complement strand
CGACTTCCCAGGCGACTTCCAGAGCCGGCGCCGCGGTCGGGGCCGGTATCGAGGCCGGTGCCGCAGTGGCGATCGGAGCCGCAGTGGCCGCCGACGCCGCGGTTACGTTCGGCGCCGCAGAGGCTGCCTTCAGCGGCGGGGCGTGGCTGGCGACCGCGGGTTGGCCGTGTGACGGCTGAGCGGTGTTGGCATCGACGTGGGGCGAGCTCCAAGCGGTATCGGCCCAAGCGGCGATCTGTTCCGCGTGGCCGTCCACCGCCAGGCCGTTCCAGTGCGGACCCTCGACGATCACCTGGCAATCGAAATGCACAGCCCGATGTGGCTGGGACGCTGGTTTTCGATCAACAGCCGGCGAGTGGTGGCCGGCCGGCGACGACTGGCTTGCGGCCTGCGGAAAGGCGGCGTGGGGGCTGGGAACTTGCCGCTGGCCGGACGGCTCGGCGGGCAAATCATGGTACAGCGTCCCGTCGGCGTACTGCGATTCGACGCCTCGTGGAGCGTCAACGGCCGGCTTCTGGCCGCTGGCCACAGTTCGCGTAACGCCCGCTTCCTGCTTGTAAACCTTGATGAAGGCCTGGTCGAGAGCACTCATGGCGTCGCCTGTTTTCGAGTTACCAGTTGGTTCGAGGATAACGCGGCGGATTGGGGTCGGAGGTGGACGGATAGGTGCCGGTTGGAGGAGCGGCCGGCTGGCCGTTCGACCAGGACTCGCGAGGCGAATCCGTGGTCGGGTAGCTGTTTCCCGCACCTCCAAACTCGCCAGCCCGCTCGTACGACCACGCGCCGGAGCGGCTGGTCGAGGGTGGCGTGTCGGGCAACGTGGACTGTCTGTCGGCTGTGCCGGCTGCTGGCTCAAGCCCGCTTTCGCGCTTGGGGATCGTGAACACCGGATAGGAATCCGGCTGCGGCCTGGACGAATCGTACGACTCGTACGCTTCCGGTGCCGTGGACGGATTGGGCGAAGGCCGGTCGTAGCGATACTCGTCCGGCCGCGAGGAAACGTAGCTTGCCGGGCGGCTGTCGGGTTGCCTCGAACCCGATTCCAGGCCGGCCGTGCTGTTCGAACCTGCCCCGGTGTTGCCGAACGTCATGCGGGAAGCTTCGTCGCTGGCCGGTACCGCGCCGCGATCCCAGGCATCCTCGGTCGTTTGCGGTGAAGGCGTCGGTTCCGCGGCGGCCGTCTTCTGGTCGACGTCGGATTGGCGTACGCCTCGCTCCGGTTTCAGGAACAAGGCGGGCGCCGGCAACGCCGGGGGCACATCCGTGGATGCCGCCGCCGGCTGTTCGTCGAAGTCAATTCGCGGCGAGTGTTCGTCCCAGGGCTCGAATTCCTCCTGGGCCAGGCTGCGTCCGTCGGCGGGCGAGTTACCTTGCTGCTGCCGGTACGCCCAGAACGCGGCGACGGCCACCAGGGCGACCACAAAGCCGGTGATGGCGTGAGCACGCAAGGCCGAACGCCGGTCGCCAGCGGCCAGCACCGCGTCGCGACGTTGCTTTCGTTCTTCGTTCAATTGGCGGGGTGACGCCAGTTCGGCGTCCGTTGTTGCGTGGTTCGTTTCGGGTCCAATGGCTTGCGCGCTGGACCCGACAGCCGCGCTGGACACAGCAGCCGGGGCGCTGGGCGTGTGAGTGGCAGAGCTGGCGGCGGCCGTCGGCGAAACCGCCGCCTGGATGCCGGCGTTGTGGGACTGTTGCCGGGCCGCCGTCGGCCTTGTCTTGCCCGGTGATCGGTGCCAGGTCAGGTCGGGCAGCTCGATCAAGACCGGCACATCTTCCAGCGGTCCCTCGTCCAGCGGTCCCTCGTCCACTCGGTCGCCGGCCGGCGCCGCGGCCGGTACGGCACCGCCCGTGGCCGAAGAGCCGGCCGCGGGCGAGCTGGCCCGGCGGCGGGGAAGCGTCGGCTGAGGCGGCTGCGCGTGCTGGTCGATCGTCATGACGCGAATCCTCGCACTCGAAAGCTGGCAGGGGCTCAAAATGCTGGAAGACACGGCCGGCGCGTGCGGCTCGCTTCTCTCAGCTCTGTTATCGGTAGCGATTCCGACGATCTTGAGTATTGGTGAGATTTTGACGGCTGGGCAACTTGCGCGACCCGTGGACCGTCCTTGCGAGCCAGCGTATCGCCTGGGATACTTGGAGACTCCGGCTCCAGCGCCGGGTGTCGGCCAGCAAACTCAAGATTATCAGGCATTTACGGCATGTCGGTGGCACACCAGTCGGACGTGGGCACGGTCCTGGAACGGTTGTTGCGAGAACGGATCCTGGTCCTGGACGGGGCGATGGGCACGACCGTGTTCGCGCTGGGGTTGACCGAACAGGACGTCCGGGGGGAACGCTTCGCCGGCCACGACCGCGACTTGAAGAACTTCGTGGACATCCTGTGCCTGACGCACCCGGAGATCGTGGTGGATATCCACCGGCAGTTTCTGGCGGCGGGCGCGGACCTGATCGAAACAAACACGTTCGGCGCCACGCCGATCGGCATGCGGGAATTCGGTCTGGAACACCTGGTGCGGGAGCTGAACGAGGCGGCTGTGGCTTGTGCCCGGCGAGCGGCCGACGAGTTTACCGCTCGGACGCCCGACCGCCCCCGCTTCGTGGCTGGATCGATCGGCCCCACGACCAAGTCGGCGTCGATTTCCCCGCGGGTCGAAGATCCCGGTTATCGGGAGGTGACGTTCGATCAGCACGTCGAATCGTATTACGAGCAGGTGGCCGCGCTGGTCGAGTCGGGGGTGGACATCCTGTTTCCCGAGACCACTTTCGACACGCTCACCCTGAAAGCCTGCCTGTTCGCCATCGATCGCTACTTTACCGAACACGACGTGCGGCTGCCGGTGATGGTGTCGGTGACGATCACGGACGAGGCGGGTCGGACTCTGTCCGGGCAGACGATCGAAGCGTTCTGGAATTCGATCGCCCATGTTGACCTGTTGAGCGTGGGGATCAACTGCGCGTTGGGGCCGGAGAAGATGCGGCCCTACATCGAGGAGCTGGCGCGGATCGCGCCGGTCTACATCAGTTGCCATCCCAACGCCGGGCTGCCCAACGCCTTCGGCGGGTTCGACCAGTCGCCGCGGCAGATGGCCGACGTGCTGGGCCAGTTCGTGGCCAACGGCTGGTTGAACATCGTCGGCGGCTGCTGCGGCACCTCGCCGGACCACATCCGGGCCTTCGCCGAGATGGTCCGCGATTGTCCGCCGCGCCAGCGGCCGCGCCCAGAACCCTACACGCGGCTCAGCGGGCAGGAAGCGCTCACGCTGCGGCCCGACAGCATGTTCACGATGATCGGCGAGCGGACGAACGTCACCGGCTCGCGGCAGTTCGCCCGGCTGATCCGCGAGGAGCGGTACGACGAGGCGGTCGAGATCGCCCGGCAACAGGTCGACGGCGGGGCGGCGATCATCGACATCAACATGGACGATGCCCTGTTGGACGGCGAGGCGGCGATGACCCGGCTGCTGAACCTGATCGCCGCCGAACCCGACATCAGCCGCGTGCCGATCATGATCGACAGCTCGCGGTGGTCGGTCATCGAGGCCGGCTTGAAGTGCGTCCAGGGCAAGGCGATCGTCAACAGCATCAGCCTGAAGGACGGCGAGGAGCAGTTCCTGGAGCGGGCGCGCCTGGTACGGCGGTACGGCGCGGCGGTGGTCGTGATGGCCTTCGATGAACAGGGGCAGGCCGTCGAGGTGGACGACAAGGTGCGCATCTGCCAGCGAGCCTACCACCTGCTGACCGAGCAGGTTGGCTTCCCGCCGCAGGACATTATCTTCGACCCGAACATCCTGACCGTGGCCACGGGGATCGCCGAGCACGACAACTACGCCGTGAATTTTATCGAGGCCACTCGGCTGATCAAGCAAGTCTGCCCGGCCGCCAAGGTGTCGGGAGGCATCAGCAACATTTCGTTCTCGTTCCGCGGGAACGACGTGGTCCGCGAGGCGATGCATTCGGCCTTTCTCTACCATGCCGTCCGCGCCGGTCTGGACATGGGGATCGTCAACGCCGGACAGTTGGCGGTGTACGAGGAGATACCGGCCGAGCTGCTGGAGCGGGTCGAGGACGTGCTGCTGAACCGCCGCGCGGACGCCACCGACCGGCTGCTGGAACTGGCCGAAACCTTCAAAGCTCGCAGCGGAACGGGCCGGGTCGAGGAGCTGGCCTGGCGGCGGGCCAGCGTCGAGGAGCGGCTGAAGCACGCGCTGATCAAGGGCATCGACAAGTTCGTCGTCGAGGACACCGAGGAAGCTCGGCAAAAGTACCCGCGCTGCCTGAGCATCATCGAAGGTCCGCTGATGGACGGGATGTCGGTCGTGGGCGATCTGTTCGGCCAGGGCAAGATGTTTCTGCCGCAGGTGGTCAAGTCCGCCCGCGTGATGAAAAAGGCGGTCAACTACCTGACGCCGTTCATGGAACAGGAAAAGCTCGCGGCCGGACAGGCCACCAGCCGTTCCCGCGGCAAAGTGCTGCTGGCCACCGTCAAGGGCGACGTGCATGACATCGGCAAGAATATCGTGGGCGTCGTGCTGGGCTGCAACAACTACGAGGTGATCGACCTGGGCGTGATGGTCGCCAGCCAGCGGATCCTCGAAGCCGCTCGCCAGCACCAGGTCGATATCATTGGCCTGTCCGGTCTGATCACGCCCAGCCTGGACGAGATGGTCCACGTGGCCAGGGAGCTGCAGCGGGAAGGATTCCAGCAGCCGCTGCTGATCGGCGGCGCGACCACCAGCGATAAGCACACGGCCGTGCGGATCGCTCCCCAGTACCAGCAGCCCACGCTCCACGTCCTGGACGCCTCGCGCTGCGTGGGAGTGGTGGATCGCCTGCGCAGCGACGAGATGCGGCCGGGGCTGGTGGCCGACAATACCCGCTTGCAGCAGCAGTTGGTCGAATCGTACCAGCGCCGGCAGGTCAAGCTGGTGCCGTATGACGAAGCCTGCCAGCGGCGGTTCGCCACCGACTGGCAGACGGTGAGGATCGACAGACCGGAGTTTCTGGGCGTCCGCGTGCTGGACGAGTTTCCACTGGCCGATCTGGTGCCGTACATCGACTGGTCGCCGTTTTTTCTGACCTGGGAGTTGAAAGGCAAGTTTCCGCGGATCCTGGACGATCCGCATTGCGGCGCGGCGGCGCGCGAGCTGTACGATCACGCTCGGCGGCTGCTGGACGAAATCGTCCAGCGGCGGTTGCTGACGGCCCGCGGAGTGTATGGCTTCTGGCCGGCGGCGGCCGACGGCGACGACGTTGTGTTGTACGCCGACGAGACGCGCGGCGTCGAGACCGCGCGGTTGCATACGCTGCGGCAGCAATGGGAGCGGAAGGGGCAGACCAGTTTCCTGGCCCTGGCCGACTTCGTCGCTCCGCGGGACAGCGGTCGAGCGGACTATCTGGGCGCGTTCGCGGTCACGACAGGTCACGGAGCCGACGAGCTGGTGGCGGCGTGCGAGGCGGAGCATGATGACTATCGGGCGATCCTGGTCAAGGCGCTGGCCGATCGGCTGGCCGAGGCGTTTGCCGAACTGCTGCACCAGCGGGCGCGCCGCGACTGGGGCTACGGGCTCGAAGAGCAGTTGACGAGCGACGATCTGATTGCGGAAAAATATCGCGGTATTCGCCCTGCGCCGGGCTATCCCGCGCAGCCCGATCATACCGAAAAGGAAACCTTGTTCCGGTTGCTCGATGCCACTCGGACTACCGGCATGCGGCTGACGGAAAACTATGCCATGTGGCCGGCCGCCAGCGTCAGCGGACTGTATTTCGCTCATCCGCAGGCCCGCTACTTCGCCGTGGACCGGATCAGCCGCGACCAGGTGCTGGCCTATGCCACGCGAAAGGGCCTGCCGCTGCGCGAGATCGAGCGGTGGCTGGCTCCGAACCTGGGGTACGAGCCGTAAGCGGTTACCCGGAAGATACGAAGGTCGTCGCCTGGCGCCCGGTGAAAGCAGCGCGCTTGGTCGACGGCAATTCAACCGGACTGTCCCATGCAACCCGCCTTGAGCCAGGTTTGTTCGCTGGAGTCGCCGTTCGAGCAGGACGTGGGCGACTACGCCGCCGGGCAGTGCCGAGCGCTGGAAGTCTGGCTGACCAAGCTGGAACAGTATCTGGAAACGCATTCGCTTGACGAGCTCCTCGCCTTGCTCGAAAACCAGCAGATGACGCTGGCCGCCGCCAGTTTTCAGGGCGGGTTGTTGTCGAGCCAGGGGGATGCTCGCCGCGAGGCCTGGCAGCTCTGCGAGCGACGGTTGGAACTGTGCCGGCAGTGCGGCATCGGCACGCTGGTGGTGGCTTGCGACGTGGCGGGCCCGTTGAACCAGCCCGACCTGGAACGAGTGCAGGTTTCGCTGCGGCAACTGGCCGAGTTGGCCGGGCGTTACGAGGTGCGGGCGGCGCTGGAGTTTCAGGCGCGAGCGGCGCTAGGCAACAATCTGCAAACGGCCGCCGCGCTGGTTCACGACGTGGGCAGTCCCTGGCTCGGACTATGCCTGGACGCGTTTCATCTGCACGTCGGGCCGAGCAAGTACGACGACCTGGGCTATTTGACGGCCGAGAATCTCTTCCACGTGCAGTTGTCGGACGTGGCGGATCGGCCGCGCGAGCTGGCCGTGGACTCGGACCGCATTCTGCCGGGCGAAGGCGAGATCCGCCACGACCTGATCGTGCAACGCCTGCGCGAAATCGACTACCGGGGCTACGTATCGATTGAGATTCCGAACCCGCGTTTCTGGCGGATCCCGGCTCGGCAGTTCGGCGAAATCGCCCTGACCGCTCTCCGCTGCCTGCTGGGTCAAGCGCAGCCGTAAAACGGGACACTCCCGCCCGTCACCAGCTCTCACTCTCCCCAATAACTTCCTTGTGCTGACCTGCCGACTGTCTTCCTATCCTTCATCCTTCATCCTTCATCCTTCATCCTTCATCCTTCTTCCTTCAATTTGCAATTTGCAACTCGCAACGATGCTTCGGCTCTTTCGTCCGACATCTTTCTTTCTCTTTTTTGTCTTCTCTTTCTTCTTTCGTGTGTTTCGTGTATTTCGTGGTTCCCCTTCTTCTTCTTTCTTCCTTCTTCCATTACTCCGCAACATACCGCACATCATCCAGGTAAAACGTTACCGGCTTGCCTTGCCCGGCCAGCGACCAGCCGAAGCCCGCCTTGATGCGACGCAGATCGGCCTTGTCCAGCGGAATCCGCAGCTTTTGCCACTCGGTCGTCAGCCGGACGTCGTTCAGTTCCAGCTTGGCTGAGTCGCGGTAGGGCCCAGCGGTGCCGGACGAGCCGACGACGAAGTTGACAGTTTCTCCGCCAGCCGCGCCGCGAGCCCAGAACTCGAGAGCGCCGGCGCCGCTCAGGTCGAGGCCGCCGGGCAGCTTGCCTTCCCAATCGTTGGCGGGCGACTGCCAGAGTACGCCGCCCCAGTTGTCCGCGGCCTGGTATTCCACTTTGAGGCATGTCTTGCCGGAGTGTGGTTGGTCGGGGCAGTCGAGTGTCATCTGGATGGCCTGCGTATTGCCCATGTAGCCCGACGGGATGTACGTGGAGTTGTTCGCGCCGTCGGCGTACAGCACCAGCGGCAGCCGGGCCTTGGACGCGGGCAGCGGGATCACGGGAGCATCGACGTGCAGTGGGACGTTGGCCACCGCCGCGCCACCTCGACCGTCGTGGACGTAGGCGAACAGCCGGTATCCGCCTCCGCCGCGGGGAACAGTCAGAGTGGCTTCATGGCCGCGGCCCGCCACGGCATCGGCCAGCGAAGGCTCTTCGGCCTGCGCGTCGCCGCCGGCGCCAAGCGTGCCGGAATCCAATCGCAGCAGCCAGCGGACGGTGAGTGGATCCTGGTCCGGGTCGCCGGCGGTCAGTCGAGCCTCGAGCTGCTCGCCCGGCTTCAGCCCGCTGGTCCGGTCCAGGCGCAGCGCTTCGATCCGCGGGCAGCGGTTCTCTGGCACCTTGCCGGTCCAGGCTTGTGTCATGGCGTCCACGGCTTCCAGCCGCGAGCCGTCGGGCAGCAGCATGCCGAACCAGGTGGCGGTGGTTTCCTGCTTGTGTCCCCAGAGGAAAGCGTAGGAACCCAGGCACAGATCGCGCTGCGAGGCGACGGCCTGCTGGTAGCCGTCGGAGTATTGGCGAGCTTTCTCGGTGCTGGTGGCTTCCAGCGACGAACCCCACGGGGTCTTACCGACTTCCCAGGGTCCGAGCGGTCCGAATTCAGTGACGATATACGGCTTGCTGCCGCCGGCCGCGCGATAGCGTTTGGCCAGCGTCGAGATGCCGCCGTACGAATTCACTCCGACAATGTCGATGTGCGGGCAGAAACGTTCGATGCTCTTCAGCTTGCCTTCGCCCAGTTCGGCGATCACGGTCAGCGTGGGATGGTGGGGATCGAGCTGCTTGATTTCGCGAGCGATATGATCGACGGCGTACCAGATGGCCGGGTTGGCGCCGGAGCCTTCCATTTCGTTGCCGACGGCCCACAGCAGGACGGCCGGATGGTCCTTGAATTTGCGGACCGTGTCCAGGCTGGCGTTGAGTTGCTGGAGGACCGCCGTTTGGTCCTGGTAATCGAACCCGTGCCGCTCGTGTCCCAGCCACAAACCGACGCAGACGGTCAGCCGTTGTTGGTGAGCCTGATCCAGAATCTCCGCCAGGCGTTCGGTACCCCAGGTGCGGATCGAGTTGCCGCCGGCCGCCGCCAGTTGATCCAGCCTGCTGTCACCGCCGACGCCTTGAATGAAGTACGGCTGGCCGCCGCGCAGCAACTGGAATTTCCCAACATCCGATTTCAGGATCACCGGCATCGGCTCTTGCCCGCCAGCCGGCGTGGTCCCCAGCGCCAGCAGGATCATTCCCCAAGTCACGGCCGCCAGGATTGATGGGCCAGGCCTGCCGCGAGCCGGCAGCAAACAGTTCGCGCCTGGATGGTCCAGACCCGCGCAATTCCTGGTCGGCTTCCGCCTGTGTCGCTCGCGCATCGATTTTCCTTCCTGATCTCTATTGGCACCACTGGCCGCATGGTCAATCGGCTCGGTTCCCGCGAACCACGAGTGTACCATGACTTCCTCAGTCTGTTGGCGAATGACAGCCTTCTGTTGGCTATTTGCTCTTGTCCATCGGAGTTCGATGCATTCTCTCTTCCTTTCGTGTAATTCGTGTCTTTCGTGGTTACCCCTCCGTGTCCTTCGTGGTTCCTTCACATTCCCTCACCCGAAGGTTGCATCTGTGCGCCGCGTCTGTTACCACGACCCTTGCGACAAGCGTCGCCGAGTTGTTTCCCACGGCCCCCAGTTCCTGGAGTTTGCCATGTTCTCATCCGTCCGCTGGATTCTGATTGCCTGCTGCCTGTTGGCCTCCAACGTGGCTCGTGCTCAGCAGCAGGCCCCGTTTCCAGATCCCAACCGGATCTACGAGATCAAGGAACCCACCAGGAACGAACGGGTGGCGGTCGGGTCGGACAACAATGTCGTCCGCTGGGTGCCCAACGGCAAGCTCGACCAGCAGTTTCGCTTCATTTCGGACGGTGCCGGCGCGTGGCGGATTCAAAGCTTGAAGCACGGCGGAGGCCACTACTTGAACGTCGAGGCGGGGGGGAACGTCACGGTCGAACTTCGCAGCGAGAACTGGAAGGGCCAGAGATTCCGGCTGGAGCCGCAGGGCGGAAACAAGGTCCGCATTCGGGAAGGCACGAAGAACGAATTTGTGGCGGTCGGTTCGAATGGAAATATCCTGCGTTGGGACTCGGGTGACATTCTGTTCGAACTGGTGCCGGTCGAAGTGCATGAGCGCCCCAGCCTGACGGAGACGTATGTCTACGAAATCAAGGAACTGACCCAGGACGAGCGGGTGGCGGTGGGCAGCAACGACAACATTCTTCGCTGGGAACGGACGGGCGGCGCGGAACAGAAATTCCTGTTCATCCCGGTGGGAGATTTCACCTGGCAGATTGTGTCCATGCAACATGGACGCTACATGGCGGTTGACCCGATCGGAAACATCCTGGCTTACGATCACAACGGGGCGGCGGATCAGACGTTCAAGATCCGCGAGGGGAGTGAGTTGCGCAAGACCGTGTTGATTGTCGAGCAGACCAAGGAAGAGTATGTGACAGTCGCCGGGCAGGACAACATCCGGCCTGGCAACGTGCTGCGTTGGGGGCAACTGAACAACTTGACGCAGGAGTTTCAGTTGATTCCGATCAAACTGGGAACCAAACCGGACCTGCCGAAAACCGAGACGTTGCCCGATCCGCCGGCCAAGCTGGACGCAGGCCAGCCGGTCCTGACAACGGCCGCCAAGCTGATCGCGGTCGAGGCGTTGCCGGCCGTGCTGACATACGACCCCGAATTTGGCCACAAGGCACGGCACCAGCAAGTCAGCAAGCACCCGTATTACATTATCAAGCGATTCCAGTATTGGGACGCGACCGGCTCCCGCGGGGCCAAGGAAAACCGGGATGGCAAAACCAAACAGACAATTACGACCACGATCACTCACGGGTGGACGAAGTCGCACTTGAAGAGTGCCCGTGAGACGTTCAGCATTTCGGGCACGGCGGGGCTGACCGCCGGAGCGGAAGCCAAGGGCGGCAAGGCCGAAGGCAGTCTGAGCGTGACGGTGGGTTATAGTCTGGAGAAGCTCGACCAGGCCGAACAGTCCGAGATGTCTTCGACCGAGAAGACGGTCACGGAGGAGATTCCGATGAGCGACACGCCGTATCTGTATTGCCTATGGAGCAAGGTGGATCGGTTCGAAGTCTGGGACGCCAAACAGACTCGCCGGGTCTCGACCTGGGAGTTCGTGACCAACGAGCAGTTCGAACGCACGTATCCGCTGCCCGAATGAGGGCCGTTCGCGGTACGACTCAGCGTCCAAGAATCGCATTTCGTCTGGTATACTGAGTGTTGGAAGCCTGCCGGCCAGCGGTGGGAGTCCGCACCCCACGGCAAACAAGGCCGTGGCGGATTCGATTGCGACGTAGTCCCAAGTGGGTGACGATGCGATGTCGAGTGAACAGACTGCCGTTTCCACGCCGATTGTGGTGCACCTGGGGCCCGCTCTCGGGCGGCTTTCCGACAGTGAGTTCTTCGAGTTTTGTCAGCTCAATCGCGACTTGCGCATGGAACGAACTCCTGCCGGGGACCTGATCATCATGCCTCCGACTGGCGGAATGACAGGTCGCCGGAATCTGGCTCTCACCACGCAACTCGGAGTCTGGTGCGAGCGGGACGGGACGGGAGTCGCCTTTGACTCATCGACGGGCTTTCGGCTGCCGCGGGGCGGGGAACGCAGTCCGGATGCGTCCTGGGTACGCACGGAACGGTGGAACGCGCTTACGCCACAGCAGCAGGAGGCATTTCCTCCGCTGGCCCCGGACTTTGTGGCGGAGCTTCGATCACCGACGGATCGGCTTGCCGATCTCCAGGAAAAGCTGCGCGAATACATCGCCAGCGGCGTGCGGCTAGGCTGGTTAATCGATCCGCAGTCGCGCATGGTGTGGATCTATCGGCCGGGTCGCGAGGTCGAGGAGTTTTCGAATCCGATGGTCATCTCAGCGGCCCCGGAGTTACCCGGATTCGAGCTGCGGCTGGAACCGATCTGGCAGTAAGGCGAGCGGCGGACAGGCGAGCGGCGGGCGTCAGCCCGCTGTTTCTGGCGAGCGGCGGGCGTCAGCCCGCTGTTTCTTTGACGCCTCCGCTCGCCAAACCGCCACGATGAATTCGCCATGCTCGCCAGAATAGAGAAACAGGGGACTCACGTCCCCCGCTCGCCGTGTCGGTCAACAGGTGCTGGGAGGCGCTTCGAGAACCTCCCGCCACTTGCGCGGAACGCCTCGGTAGGCGGCCCGATAGGTCGTTTCCAGCGGCACGTTGATGTACGTTTCGGGCGTCAGGAACAGCGGCATGTCGAGCAGTTCGCGACCCACGGCGGTCGGTTCGATGTACCCGATTTTTCTCGGCCCGGCGTTGTACGCGACCAGGGTGAGCGGTTCGCCCGCCGGCAACTCGAACGGCTCGTCGCTGAGCTGGCTCCAGATAACCGCGTGAATCCCCTGCGGGTCACGCGCGCTGGGCGGGAACAGATCGACAATCAGCAGGTGATAACCGCGGTACAGCGCCTCGACCGCTTTTTCGGCGAACGACTGGATCGCGTGTCGAGCGGACTTGTTGCCCGGAGAGACAATCTCCAGCAGGGCCACGATCTGGTCGCCGCTGGAATGTCGGATGACGATGGTCCGCCGCTTCCAGACGTAATCGTTCATCTCCGCTTCGGTAGTCATGCGCACCGGCGGAGGTACGGTAGCGACGGCGACGCCTGCTGGAGTGTCGCCGGTGAAATTGCTGCTTGGGGTGCCGTTCTCCGGAACGTCCGGTTCCTGAAGCGTCAGCACGTCGGGTCCCAGCGGGCCGGCGATCTGCTCCGCCTGAGCGTAGTACGGCGGCGGAAGAAGTCCGGAGTTGAGCGATTCCTGGATTTCAGAGATCCAGCTCAGATGGAAAGCGTGCCAAGTACCGGCGGAAACGCGGGTCCAGTCGTGAATGGGCATGGCAGGTCCTCCTGACCGGATTGTACCACGAGCGAGTTGGCGAATTGGCGAGCGGCGGGCGTCAGCCCGCTGTTTCTGGCGAGCGGCAAAACAGCAAACCGCCACGATGAATTCGCCATGCGCACCAGAATTCAGAAACAGGGGGCTGACGCCCCCCGCTCGCCATACCGCCACGATAATTCCGCCATGCACACCAGAATACAGATACAGTTGGATGACGGTCCATCGCGACGTGCCCCATCATGCTGTAACCTATCCCTTCAGGGAGTGGCGGAGACTGGAACCTTGAACGGGGTACGGCACATGGGCAATCCGGAGGCGTCTCCGGCCGAGCTGCTACGGGGGCGGGTGACTGCCGTCCGCGGGACGGTGGTCGATGTCTGGTTTGAGGGTCAGTTGCCTCCGATCGACGCGGCGTTGCGGTGCGAGTTGGATGGCGAGGGCCCGATCACGGCAGTCGTCCATTCGCACCTGGGCCGCTCGTCGGTCCGGGCGATCGCCACGGACAGCACGCGCGGCATGCGGCGCGGGGCGGCCGTCACCTGCGATGGACTGCCGCTGAGGATACCAGTCGGTTCGCAACTGGTCGGCCGAGTGATCGACCTGCACGCTCGGCCCCTGGACGGCGGTCCGGAATTATCCTGGGACGAGACGCTTCCCCTGTACCGCTCGCCGCCGCCGCCGTCGGATTGCCGCGGATTGGGAGAGGTCTATCCGACGGGCATCAAGGTGATCGATCTGTTCTGCCCGTTCACGCATGGTGGGCGAGTGGCCGTGTTTGGAGGAGCGGGAGTCGGCAAGACAGTGGTGCTGACGGAGTTCATCCACAACGCGGTCGCCAGCCTGCGGGGGATCGCCGTCTTCGCCGGGATCGGCGAGCGTTCGCGCGAGGGCCTCGAATTGTGGCGGGAATTGCGGGAGCGGGGCTTCATGGATCGGACGGCCATGGTGTTCGGCCAGATGAAAGAGCCGCCAGGGGCCCGATTCCTGGTGGACCTGGCTGCCTTGTCCGTGGCGGAGTACTTTCGCGACGTCGAGCGGCGGAGCGTGCTGTTCCTGATCGACAACGTCTATCGCCATGTGCAGGCGGGGATGGAGGTCTCGGGGCTGCTGGGCCGGTTGCCGTCCCGCGTCGGTTACCAGCCGACGCTGGCGGCCGATATCGCCGCGCTGGAGGAGCGGATCACAGCCACGACTCAGGGCGACATGCTCTCGGTGCAGGCCATTTACGTCCCGGCGGACGATTACTCCGATCCGGCCATCACGCACGCGTTCTGGCACATGGACAGTGCCTTGGTTCTGTCCCGCGACGTGGCGGCCGAGGGTTTGTATCCGGCGGTGGACCCGCTGGGGTCGTCGTCGAAAGCCCTGGATCCGGCGATCGTCGGCCAGCGTCACTACGATACGGCTCAAGAGGCCCGCCGAGTGCTGGGACGTTACGAGGAATTGAAAGACTTGATTTCGATGCTGGGGATTGATGAACTGTCGGCCGAGGACCGGCAGTTGGTGGGTCGCGCCCGTCGGCTGAGGAATTTCCTGACGCAGCCCTTCTATGTCGCCGAGACGTTCACGGGCACGCCGGGCCGCAACGTGGCACCGGCCGCGACGGTGGAGGGTGTGGAGTCCATTCTGGAGGGCCGCTACGATCAAGTTCCGGAAGACCGGCTGTTCATGATCGGCGGCTTGGACGAGGCGCCGCGAAACTGATTGGCAACAATCCATTTTGGATATCGATGCGGACCGAAGAGAGCGTAGTCCAATTACGATCGAACCCGCAACGTAAACCTTGAAGTTGCGCATTTCGTTGTACTCGTTGGCGAGCATTCGCGTTTCGGCGGGATACTTATGTAACCCGAAGCGTAAGCGAGGGAATTTTTGTCGTCTGATGAACGATCCACGACTTCAAGTCACGATTCGCACACCGCGCGAAACCGTGCTGCAAGCGCAAGTCACGTCGCTGCGCGTACCCACCTCGACGGGGCAAGTGGGCTTGCGTCCCAGAGGCGAACCGTGTGTGCTGGCAGTGGAGGCCGGTTTGATTCTGCTCCGCACGGGCGAGCGGGTCCAATATGCGGGAACGGCCGGGGGACTGTTGCACACGGATCGTCAGGCGGCCAATCTGCTGACGCCGCTGGCGGTGGTGGGGGACGAATTGGAATCGGTGGCGCGCCAACTGGACCAGTTGATGGCGGCTCCCAGCGAGGAGATCGAAATCCGCCGGACCCTGGGGCGGCTGGAATCGAGCATTCTGCCGCCATCTTCTGCCTGGTGGTGGCCTTGATCCTGTTGTTCGCCAATCCCTTCACCGCGACGGCGGGCGGATAATCGTGTCACCCACCTGGACCACGTTCCTGTTCGAGGCGGCCAATTTCCTGGTGCTGGCCGGTGCCCTGGGATGGCGGTTCTTCCGGCCCGTGCGGAAGGCTCTGGCCGACTACCGGGACCGTTGGGAATCGCAGGCCCGGCAAGCGGCCGAGCAGTTGTCGCAGGCCGAGCAGACTCGGCAAGCGGTGCAGGCGGAGCGCGCGGGACTGCAGGCGGAACTCGAACAACTCCGCTCCCGTGAACTCGAATCGGCCCGCAAGTCCGCTCAGCAGATCCTGGCGGATGCGCATGCGGCGGCCGAGCGGGAACTGGAGGCGGGGCGCCGCCAGGCCCGCCGCCTGCCCGAAACGCAGCAGGACTCGCCGTGGGCCGCCGTACTCGCGGCACGTTGACCCGACATGCACTGATCGCCAGCCACACGTATGACGCTCCCGCCAGCCTGGAAGGCGTCACCCGCCTGTTAACGGTCCTAACCCAGGATGTGCTCGACGACTACCAGGCGAATCGAATCGGAAGCCTGGACGTCGTCGCGGCGCGGTTCGACGGAGTGGGGCACTTCACGCCTGTCGCGGTCCAAGTCCTGCCGATCGAGTCCGTGACGGCCGCCCGGCCCTGTCATCCGTCGCCGTACGTTGATCTATCGCGGCTGGCACGGTTGGCAGTGCAGGAGTTCCTCTACATTACGCTCTATGAATTGATGCTGGTCGCCCTGGCCGCGGAGCACTGCACGCGGCTCACCGCTGCCGTGTCGGCG
>JAGFJK010000136.1 GCA_024102795.1 Pirellulaceae bacterium | reverse complement strand
ACGCTGATGCACCTGGGACGCCGCGACGAACCGACCATCAAGTATCCCGACCTGGGCGCCGTGGTGGCTCGCGAATTGGGACGCGCCGACAGCCAGGTGCCCGACTACGTTTCGTTCTACACGGCGACCGAGGGCCGCGGGAACGCCGTGGGTCAGTCGGGTTTTCTGGGCGCCCGCTACGCGCCGATGTTTCTGACCACCGAAAGCCGCCCGGAGAACCTGGCTCGGCTGGAGTCGATCAGCGACGTGGACCATCAGCAGCGGGCTGACCTCCAGCGACTGCTCAGCCAGCAGTTCGCTCGCGGCCGCAATTCCAGCACCCTGGCCAGTCACAACGAAGCCTACGCGCGTGTGCGGGGCCTGATGGCCAGCGAGTCGCTGTTTGACGTCTCGCGGGAACCGGACGCCATCCGGGACAAGTACGGGCCGACGCTGTTTGGCGAGCAGTGCCTGGTCGCTCGCCGACTGATCGAGGCCGGGACGCCGTTCGTCAAGGTCTCGCGAGCCTGGTGGGACAGCCACGGGCAGAACTTCGAGACGCACCTGGAGCTGGTCAGCGAACTGGATCACGTGATGGCGGCCCTGGTCGACGACTTGCAGGATCGGGGCCTGCTGGAGCATACGCTGATCATCACGCTGGCCGAGTTCGGGCGGACTCCCAGCATCAATCCCAGCCTGGGCCGCGACCACTTCGCTCGCGCCTGGAGCGCGTCGCTGACCGGCTGCGGCGTGGTGGGCGGCTCGGTCTACGGTGCGACCGACGAGGACGGCCAGCACGTCAAGGACGGCGAGATCGGCGCGGCGCAACTGTTCGCCACGATCTATCGGGCCCTGGGGATCGATCATCACAAGGACTACTATGTCGGCTCCCGGCCGATTCCGTTGACCGATCCAGGCACGAAACCGATCGCGGAAGTGCTGGCGTGAGTGGTGGTGGTGTTGATGGGCAGTGGTGACGATGGGCAAGCGGTAATTACGGGGAGTGGTGGGAGCTTTGGAGGACGTAGCCCAACGCGCAGGCTTTGAGGTTGCGCACTTGTTGATTCAAAACCGCAAATGTTTGGGGGTTCCCAGGCAACAACGAAACACTTGAAGTCGCCTTTGGCTCGTCCCCGGAAGGAGATCGTGCAGATTTTAAGCTGTTGGTAAATCGGGATTTAGGGGGTGTGGCTACCGGGAACTTGGGACGGCATCTGCTTCCGCGAGCTCTCCCCCTTGAAACCCCTCTGGCCCCCTCCCCTCTTCGGGGAGGTCTGGGGATGGGCCTGCGGGGTTAGAGCGGTCAACCAGGTGTTCAACGCGCAGAATGGACTGGAAGGCACGCGGATTCTTTATAATTCGGGTTTGGAATCCGGGACCGGATGTATGCGTTCAGATGGTAAGAGAGCGGATCTGTTTGGCGCGGGTTGAGTTTGGAAATGCCAGAAGAGCCCCTCCCCAACCCTCCCCGGAAGCCGGGGAGGGAGCCAAAGGGATTTCGCGGGGGGAGCGCTCGCCGGAACGGCGGTGCCTCACTCGCTAACGCTTCGTGCTACAAGGCGCGGTCCGGGTTGGCAATGCTCACTCGCTGACGCTTCGTGCTACAAGACAATCTCAGGATATAGGACCTTATGACAACCGACCCGAACGCCCTGAAGACGGTCAAGGAGCTGGGGCAGCCCGGCATTCTGCTCTGTCTGGCTCGCTGGCCGCAGTCCAGCCGGCTGTTTTGCGGCAGCAGCGATGGCAACGTGTATGAGCTGGACGTGCTGGCCGAGAAGCCCGAAACCCGCTCGCTGGCCGGTCACAGCGGCTATGTAACTGGCCTGGCGCTGGCGGGCGAGCACCTGGTGTCGGGAGCTTACGACGGGCGGCTGATCTGGTGGGACCTGGAGCAAGCTCAGCCGCTGCGGACCGTGGACGCTCATCAGCGTTGGATACGCGGCGTGGAAGCCAGTCCCGACGGGCGGTGGCTGGTCAGCGTCGGCGACGACATGGTCGCGCGCGTCTGGGACGCGGCCAGCGGCAACCTGGAGCGGGAGCTGCGGGGGCACGAACCGCGAACGCCGCATCATTTTCCCTCGATGCTGTACTGCGCGGCCATCTCGCCCGACGGCCGGCTGCTGGCCACGGCCGACCGCGTGGGACACGTCGTGGTGTGGGAGCTGGAGTCGGGTAAGCAGTTGGGGTCGGTCGAAGCGCCGCTGATGTATACCTGGGACCCCAAGCAGAGGATTCATTCGATCGGCGGCGTTCGTTCGCTGGCTTTCTCGCCCGACGGCGTGCTGCTGGCCGCGGGCGGGATCGGGCAGATCGGCAACATCGATCATCTGGACTCGCACGCCCGCGTGGAAGTGTTCGACTGGCAGAAGCAAGAGCGAGTTCACGAACTGGCCAGCGACAAGTTCAAGGGGCTGGTCGAGCGGCTGGTGTTCGATGCGGCCGGAAACTGGCTGCTGGCGGCCGGCGGCGACCACGGCGGCTTCCTGCAGTTTCATGATCTGAGCACTGGCAAGCCGATCAAGGACGAAAAGGCGCCGATGCACGTGCACGACCTGGAACTGGACGAGAGCCAGCAGACGATCTTTGCGGCCGGACACGGCAAGCTGGCCGTGTGGAGTCTGGCGGGCGCCTGAGTTGGCGAGCAGGCCTTGAACCATTAAAAGTATCAGGTGCTGGCTCGCGGATTGTGGCTTGGCGGGCGGCCCGGACCGCCGCGCTGCCTCCCGTCCTCTGCCGCGCAACTTTCACGGGGCGAGAGGTTTCGCGGGGTGAAAGGCGACCATGATGGGCGGCCTCGATTGGAAAGTTGAAAAGGGAGTGTCTGGAATCCATGAAGTCAGCCAGCCGCTACGATTGTCTGGTGATTGGCGGAGGCCATAACGGGCTGGTGACCGCTGCCTGCTTGGCTCAGGCCGGCAAATCGGTCTGCGTGCTCGAACGCCGCCACGTCCTGGGCGGCTGTGCGGCCACCGAGCGGCTCTGGCCGGGCTACAAGGTCTCGACGGCCGCCTACGTAATCAGTCTGTTGCCGCCCGATCTGATGCGGCAGTTGCGGCTGAAGCAGTACGGGCTAACGATTCTGCCTCGGAACCCGTCCTCCTTCACGCCGTTGCTCGACGGCCGATCGTTGCTGATGGGGCCGGACCGCCGGCAGACCCAAGCCGAGATTGCGAAGTTCAGCGAGCGGGACGCGCAGCGGTACCCCGACTACGAGGCGCTGCTGGAACGCGTGGCCGCCGTGCTGGAACCGGCACTGACCCGCACGGCCCCCGATCCGCTGCCGATTCCCGCCCATTGGCGCAAGATCGGCGTGTCGAAACGCATCCGCGACACGGCCCGCATGTGGGAACTGTACCAGTCGCTGGGCCAGTTGGGCGAGGACTTGCCCGCCGCGCTGGAGCTGCTGACCGGCGCCGCGCGGCCGCTGTTGGAGCGGTGGTTCGAGGCGGAAGTGCTGCGGGCCACGCTGGCCACGGATGCCGTGATCGGCGCGTTCGCCTCCATCTCGTCGCCCGGCACCGCCTACGTGCTGCTGCACCATGTGATGGGCGAGGCGGGCGGAGCGCGAGGCATCTGGGGCTACGTGCAAGGCGGCATGGGCGGGCTGGCCGACGCCCTGGAAGGCGCCTGCCGGGACCTGGGAGTGGAGATTCGCCGCGAGGCCGAGGTCACGCGAATCCTGACCGAGGAGGGACGCGTGCAGGGCGTTCTGCTGGCCGACCATCGCGTGCTGGAAGCGCCCGTCGTGGCGTCCAGCATCGACGCCCGGCAGACCTTTCTCCGCTTTCTGCAGCCGGAGTCGTTGCCCAGCCAGTTTCGGCAGGCGGTCGAGGCGATCGATTACGCATCGGCCTCCGCCAAGATCAACCTGGCCCTGGGAGAAGCCCCCAATTTCATCTGCTGCCCGTCGACCGGCGTCGCCCCGCACCACCACGGCACGATGCATATCTGCCCGTCGCTGGACTACCTGGAGCGAGCCTACGACGACGCCAAGTACGGCCGGCCGAGCGCCGAGCCGATCCTGGAAATCACCATGCCAACCAGCGTCGATCGCACGATCGCGCCCGAAGGCAAACATATCCTCTCGATGTTCGTGCAGTTCGCCCCCTATCGCCTGGCCCAGGGAACCTGGGACGACATCAAGGAAGACTTCGCGGACCGCTGCGTGCAACTGCTGGGGCAGTACGCGCCCAACGTTCCGGGGGCGGTCGAGCATCGGCAGGTGCTCAGCCCGCTGGACCTGGAACGGACCTACGGGCTGACCGGCGGCAACATCATGCAGGGAGCGATGACGCTGAACCAGCTCTATTGCCTGCGGCCCGTGCTGGGCTGGGCCGATCACCGCAGCCCGATCCGGGGACTCTACCTGTGCGGTGCCGCCAGCCATCCCGGCGGCGGCGTGATGGGTGTCTGCGGCCGCAACGCGGCCGCGGAGATCCTGCGCGACGGCTAGCCGCTCGAGGAGAAAATCAGGAACAACAGCAGCAGCAGCACCAGCACCGCCGCGATGATCGCCCAGTTGAACCAGGCCTTGCCCTGCCGCCGCTCCTTGCGTTCCAGTTCCTCCTTGCGTTTGCGTTTGAATTCCACGCTGTCCTTTTCCCGCAAGCGGAACTGGATGTTGCAGAAGGGACAAAGGACGTCCTGGCCCAGCATGTCCCGCGGAGTCTCCAGTTCGTGCCCGTTGGGACAAGGGATGTGCAGCAGTTCGGCGTCCGGCGCGGGCTGGGGTTCGGGGGGCACGACTGGCGACGAGGGTTGTGCGGAAAAATCCACGGGCCCCGCGGCGGGAAACTGGGGGCCGACCACGGGAAACTGAGGTCCGGCAGGCCAGTTGCCCGCCGCGCCGCCAGGTCCCGGAGGCAGCGGGGCCGGAATTATGAACAGCATCCCGCACTCCGGGCAGTGGCACTGCTGGCCGGCCTGCGACGGGTCACCTTCCAGCAAGTGCCCCCGTGGACATTGGAACTGAAAGCTCATGGCTGGGCGTCCCCCGCGTCCGGCGAGTCGTCCCCGGCCGCGCCAATCGCCCGCCGGTAGCAGTAATCAAACAGCAACTGCCATTCCAGCCAGGCGACCTGCCGCAGCAAGTCCGCGTCCGGCTCGCCCTCGCTGGCCGCCGCCTGACACAGGTCGATAAACCGAAACGGGTCCCACTCGGACAGCTTGCGGATCCAGCCCGGCGGCGAGGAGAGCTGGTGGGCCAACTGGCCGACCGACTGGCCCAGGCGAGCAAACACGGGATGCGGTCCAACACGCCGGAACCAGTACCTGGCGTTCTCGTAGTCCGGTTCCCGGCGATGCATGATGCCGTGCCAATAGCTGCCGCTGGTGGAGTGGATCCGCTGGCTGATCTCGTGCGATTCGTCCAGGAAGCCGTGCAGCAGCCAGAGTCCCGCCCGGCAGCATTCGGCCATCCGCGGCTGGCGCAAGGCATGGGGAGCGACCAGGCTCGTCGAGTCGAGCGTTGCCAGGCGCGGCCGTAGCGACTCGTCCGGACGGCCCGGACCCAGGTCGGGCGGCTCCGCTGGCCGCACGAGTTCCGTTAGTTCCGGCCCGTAGGCCGGCGATTCGATGCTCCCCACGAGTGGTTTCCTCGTTGTCAGTCGTCAGTCGTCAGTCGGTCAATCCGCAATTTGCAATTTGCAATTTGCAATTTGCAATCCGCAGTGCCCAGTCGTCAGCAAGCATCCATCCGCCAGGTGTCCCAGCAGCGACGCTCCGCCGGCCTGTCCGTCACGACGGGTCTACGTCCCGACTTTAACGCCTCGTGGCGATCGGTCTTGGCCTCATCATCCGACCCGACTGGCAGCCTTGCCCGTCCTGGCGGCGGCAGTGCCAGAATCTTACCTTATGCCAAACGCCGGGACCTTCCAACATATCTACCTTCGGGTTGCAATGCGTGTTAGACTCGACAGGGCACTGAGCTTTCCTCGCGGCAAAGCTCGGACGGCCGTTTCTCCTCCCCAGTTGTCGATCAGCAGAACATGACGAGTGATCCTTCCGACGCCTCGCGTCCCGACCAGCCTGAAACCCCTTCCTCGACGGCTCAACCTTCTTCCGCGACGGAGTCCCAGTCGGCCGCCAAGCGCCGGATCCAGATCGGTTCCCGGTTGGGTCTGGATCGTCCCCGGACCCTGAAGCCGCAGGTTGCCGGCGCGGACAAGCCGGTCCACCTGGTGGCGGAACCGCCGCCGGTCGACGCGGCTCCAGCCAGCAGCCCGCCGGGCGCGACGGGCGCGCAGGGCGCGAATCCAGCGGCTGAAACGCTGGTCGCTCCCGACGTCGAGCAGGCGGTCTCGCCAGCAGCACCGGCACCGGCACCGCCAACTCCGCCAGCAGCGGCAGCGGCACCGGCTACGTCCGAACTGCGGGCTACGAAGGTGCCCAAACCGTCGGTCAGGGATCCGCTGTCCGCGGAACTGGAGGCCGAGCTGCAGGCGGCTCTGGGCGGAGCCTCGCTGGACCAGTTGCTGGCCATGGAGACGTCGGCCAGCGTGGGCCAGACGCTGGAGCTGGAAACCCGGCTCATGGCGACCGTGGTCAAGCTGCACGGGGACCACGTTTTCCTGGCGCTGGGCAACGAGAACGAGGGGGTCGCGTCGGTGCGGCAATTCCGCGAGCCGCCGGCCGTCGGTTCGCTGTTGGACGTCGTGGTCAAGGCGTTCAATCCCGAAGACGGCTTGTACGAGCTGGCCGTGCCCGGGGCTTCGATTGACGTAGGCGACTGGTCCGACCTGATGGAGGGTTCGCTGGTGGAGGCCCGCGTGACCGGTGCCAACGCGGGCGGACTGGAGTGCATGGTCAACAACATTCGCGGCTTCATCCCGGCCAGCCAGATTTCGCTGTATCGCGTGGAGAACCTGCCGGACTTCGTCGATCAGCGACTGCAGTGCCTGGTGACCGAAGTGAATCCGCAGCGGCGCAACCTGGTGCTCAGCCGGCGAGCGGTGCTGGAGCGCGAGCAGCAGGAGAAGCGCGAACAACTGCTCGCCCAGCTCGAAGTCGGCCAGGTTCGCGAGGGCGTGGTGCGCGGGATCCGCGATTTCGGCGCCTTTGTGGATCTGGGAGGCGTGGACGGGCTGGTCCACGTCAGCCAACTGAGCTGGGAGCGCGTGGAGCATCCCAGTCAGGTCTTGACCGAGGGACAGCCGGTCAAGGTGCGGATCGAGAAGATCGATCCTGAAACGGGCAAGATCGGGCTCTCGATCCGTTCGCTGGAACTGGATCCGTGGAGCCGGGCCGCGACCGATTATCCGGCCGGGACGGTCGTCAAAGGCAAGGTGTCGCGGATTGCCAAGTTCGGGGCCTTCGTGCGGCTGGGGCCGGGTGTCGAGGGGTTGATTCACATCTCGGAACTGTCGCATGGGCGCGTGGCCAACGTGGGCAGCGTGCTGAGCGAAGGGCAGGACGTGGAAGTGAAGGTGCTGAGCGTCGACAAGGAAGCTCAGCGGATCGCCCTGTCGCTGAAAGCCACCCAGCAGCCACCGGGCGCGGCGGACAGCGCCGGGGACGACGAAGTCGAGGAACCGCCGCAACCTCCATCCATCAAGCCCCAGCACCAGGGGCCGCTCAAGGGCGGCACCGATCGTCCGACCGGCGGCGACAAGTTCGGCCTCAAGTGGTAGTGGTCAGTTGTCAGTCGGCAATTTGCAATTTGCAATTTGCAATTTGCAATCGCCAATCAGCATGATCGGGCCACCACGCCGGCAGCGCGACGTGCCATTAGAACAGTCGAGACTACGACAGGTCCTGCAACGTTCCGCCTGGCACGGCGAGTCTACTCGTGCCGCAGAGCTTCGATCGGATCCATCTGGGCGGCCCGGAAGGCGGGATAGATCCCGAAGGCGACGCCGATGAACACCGAGATCAGGAAGGCGCCCACGACGGACCACGCCAGGATCACGGGCTGCACGTTCCGCACCACATCGGGCAGGCTGGCGATGATGTGGGGCGGCAGGAAATTCTCCATGAACCAGCGCAGCAAGTCGATCGCCAGCGGGCAGGCGTAGCCGACCAGGATGCCCGTGACGCCGCCGACCACGGACAGGACGACCGTTTCGACCAGGAACTGCCAGAGGATATCCCGCCGGCAGGCACCAAGCGCTCGGCGGATCCCGATCTCGCGCGTTCGTTCGGTGACCGTGGCCAGCATGATGTTCATAATGCCGATGCCGCCGACCAGCAGCGAGATGGCCGCGATCAGGCCCATGAAGACCATGAACATGATCCGCGTCGTCTCGGCCTGCCGGAGCAGTTCCAGCGGCACCACCACCGCCACGTCCTGCGTCTTGCCGTGGTACGGCTCCAGCGTCTCCTCCACCAGCTTCGCGGTCCGCTCGACGAACTTCACGTCCTGGACGCGCAGCGTGATCTGATTCAACTCGATATGCTCGCCTTCTCGCGACCCGCCCCGGCGCTGCACGACCGTATCGCCGATCCGGTTGCGGACCGTGGTGATCGGCATGTAGATATCGTAGGAGAAGTCCTGGGCTTCGAGCGAACCGCCGATCGCCGCGGTGGCCGTTCGCGGCTTGAGCACTCCCACGACTGTGTAATAGTCCTCGTGATCCATCAGGAACACGCGGCGTCCCAACGGGTTCTCGTAAGGGAACAACTGCTCGGCCAGTTTCGCGGCCAGCACGCAGAGATTCTGCTGATTGTCCAGGTCGATCGGTTCGATGAAACGGCCGCGATTGACCTCCAACCGGGTCACTTCGGCGTATTCCGGCGTGCAGCCGACGACGCGGGCGTCGGCGATGCGATCGGCGTAGCGGACCTGCCGCCGCATCTCGCGGATCGGCAGGGCGCTGTGGATCGTGGGAATTGTTTCCACCAACCGGTCGTAGTCTTGCCGCAACAGGCCGTAGGGCAGGATGAAGCTGCTGGAGTCCTGTTCGGTGGGGTTCAGCGGCTTGATCGAACGGACGATGATGTTGTCGGCCCCCAACCCCTCGATCTGCCTTTGGGCCTCCTGGCTGATCCCTTCCCCGATCGCCACCAGCCAGATCACGCTGGCCACGCCGATGAAGATGCCGAGCACGGTCAACAACGACCGCATCGGGTGCACTGCCAGGCTCTTGATGCCGATCAACCAGGTCCGAAGCCAAACCATGAGCTGGAATTCCTGTGGTGGGTCTTACGAGGGACCGGTGGCCAAGGCGGCGTGCACTGGCGGCGGATTCCGCTGGTCCGTCTGGATCAAACCGTCGCGCAGGCGGATCACTCGTTTGGTGCGGGCGGCGACTTCGTTCTCATGCGTCACCAGGATGATCGTCTTGCCGGCGTCGTTCAGCCGCTGGAACAGGTTCAGAATCTCGTCGGTCGTCTGGCTGTCGAGATTCCCGGTCGGCTCGTCGGCCAGGATAAAGTACGGGTCGTTGATCAGGCTGCGGGCGATCGCCACCCGCTGCTGCTGGCCGCCGGATAGTTGCATGGGGCGATGGCTGAGCCGATCTCCCAGGCCGACCAGCTCGGCCAGTTCGCGACAGCGATCGCGATCGCGGCGAGTCAGCCGGCCCTGGTAGTACAGCGGGACCTCGATATTCTCCAGCACGGTCAACTGGGGAATCAGGTTGTACGACTGGAACACGAAGCCGATCCGCGTGGCGCGAGTCCGCGACAGTTCGTTGTCGTTCATCTTGCTGACGTTCGCGTCACCCAGGTAGAGCGAGCCGCCGGTGGACCGGTCCAGGCAGCCGAGCAGGTTCAGCAGCGTGCTCTTGCCGGACCCTGACGGTCCCATGATGGCGACGTAATCCCCTTCGGGCACGACGAAGCTGACGCCGCGCAACGCGCGGACCGTCTCGCCCTTAAGGAAGTAGTCCTTCTTCAGGTCCTCGAGCGTCGCGGCGTGACTCACTGGCCACCTCCCTGCGCGGCGGCCGGCCCTCCACCTCCGGGCCCTCCACCTCCTGGGCCTCCGCCTCCTGGGCCTCCGCCTTGGCCGCCGGAGAACTGCCGCATGCGGGCCTGGAATTCCTCCAGCGTGATGGAGCCGTCGCCGTCGGAGTCGATGGCCGAGAGGTTTTCGCGCATGCGGTCGGAAATTTCGTCGCCGGTGAGCTTGCCGTCGCCATCGGCGTCGCGCTGCTGGAAAATGGCCGCCGGATCAAAGTTTCCGCCGCCGGGACGGGGGCCGCCGGGAGCGCCGCCCGCGGTCGTGGCACCACCAGGTCCCGCGGGTCGCTCGCCCGGTGCGCCCG
>JAGFJK010000184.1 GCA_024102795.1 Pirellulaceae bacterium | reverse complement strand
CCCAAGGCGATCTTCCTGAACAGCCCGCACAACCCGACCGGCGGCGTGGCCACGCGCGAGGACCTGGAACAGATCGCCCGCCTGGCTCAGGGTCGCGACGTGGCCGTGCTGAGCGACGAGCCGTACGACCAGATGGTCTGGCAAGGCCGCCACGAAACGCTGCTGCAGATCCCGGGGATGATCGACCAGTGCGTCGCCGCCTACACGTTCAGCAAGTCGTTCAGCATGAGCGGCTGGCGACTGGGCTTCGCCGTTTCCAGCCCGCCGATCGTGCAGATGCTGGCCAAGCTGACCAACACGGCCCTGTCGTGCGTGCCCCCGTTCACGCAGTTGGCCGGAGCGGCCGCCCTGCGCGAAGACCGGCCGGTCCGAGATCAGCGGATGCAAGATTTCCGTCGCAAGGTCGAACTGCTGGTTGCCGGATTGAACAGCGTGCCGGGCGTGAGCTGCCTGCAGCCTGGCGGCAGCTTCTACGTTTTCCCGTCCGTCGCCGATGTCTGCAACCGCCTCGGAATCCGTTCCCACGGACTGGCCATGTACCTGCTGGAAGCGGCCGACCCGCAACGGGGAGTGGCCTGCCTGGGCGGTGAATGTTTTGGCCAGGCGGGCCAGGGCTTTCTGCGGCTGAGTTGCGCGGAACCCGACGACCGGCTGCTGGCGGCGGTGGAGTTCATGCGGGCGGCGTTCCAGCGCGGCGACCTGGTTGCAAGCTACCTGGCCGATCGGCCGCGGTTCCGGCTGGAACGACCTTACGCCTAGCCGTACAGCGCAGAGTTGACCGGGGACCGTTCACATGTCGCAGCGCGTCGATCGCTGGATCGAGTGGTGCAAGTGGCCGGTGGCGGTGCTGGCACTGGCAGCGCTGCCGCTGGCGGCACTGGCCGTGCTGTCGCTGCTGAGGCAACTTGTCCTGGCGCCCGCGGCGGCGCTGCCGTTCCTGGCCGGGTTCGGGGCGTATCTGGCCCTCTGGTGGCTCTGGCTGCGGCGCCCGCTGTTCGGGTCGTTCTTCGCCACGCTGGAGCACGAGCTGACGCACGCCCTGTTCGCCGTGCTGACACTGCATCGGGTGACCGGCCTGCGAGCGACCTGGAGCCGCGGCGGCAGCATGAGCTTCATGGGACGCGGCAACTGGCTGATCACCATCGCGCCGTACTTTTTCCCCACGATCTGCCTGCTGGTGCTGGCCGTGTCGTGGCTGGTGTCGTGGCTGCTGCCCGCCGCGCTGAGGTCATTCTCTGACGCGCTGATGGGCGCGGCGCTGGCGTACCATCTGTCGTCCACGATGCGCGAGACGCACGCCGGGCAGACCGATCTGGCTCGCGTCGGCTGGCTGTTTAGCCTGATGTTTCTGCCGACGGCGAACTTGCTGGTGTTTGGCGGCATCGTCAGCTACGCCTACGGCGGCCCCGCGGCGCTGGCCGACTTTCTCCGCTCGCTGGCCGACCCGCTGTCATAGTCGCCTTTCGCTCCGCGAAAGTAGCGAGATAGTCGCCTTTCGCTCCGCGAAAGTAGCGAGTGCAGCACATTCGCCCTCCACTTCGAATTCCGGTGGGTCGTTGGGCGGATCGTTAGGCTTTCAGCTTCAGCGAGAAACAGCGGGCTGACGCCCGCCGCTCGCCAAGCGAGAAACAGCGGGCTGACGCCCGCCGCTCGCCAAGCCGGAAACAGCGGGCTGACGCCCGCCGCTCGCCAAGCGAGAAACAGCGGGCTGACGCCCGCCGCTCGCCAGGGCGTTGCCCGCCACGACGCTCAGTTCGCTACATGCCGATACGGATGTGGGATGCCCGGACCGTACACATGACCGCAGGTCTGGCAAGTGCGATAGCCGCTGCCGACCACCACGATCCCGGTCACAACCAGCACGGTCGCCACAGTACCAAGTCCCAAAAGTAGGAACTTACCCCACATGGTTTGAGTTTCCTTGAAAGGCTGAATGAACGTGACAGAAAGGAGTGCTCGTCCCGCGTCGTCTGCCCCACGCGGGTTTTGACGCGGAGCGGGCGCGCCGAGTTCCAAGTTGCAGCCATGCCCAAAAAGACAGTCCGGGTGCGGGCCCGGTCCCCTGCTTTCGGATGCCGACCCCGTTGTGTGTCGGATTTGTGATGCGGCGCCGCTTGGGCTACACTGCGGGGCAGAGACCAATGAAGGGGTCCCACCGCATGGGGTATGACTTGGACAGCACTCGACGGCGAGCGGGGGGCGTCAGCCCCCTGTTTCTCGAACCGCGAACATCGGGCATCCGCCCCCTGTTTCTCCGGTGCAACCGTCGCGCCTGGCTGACCGTCGCGGGACTCTCGTTCTGGGCGGGCTTGCCCACCTGGCCGCTGGCTGCCGCCAGCCGCCCATCGGGGCCAGGATTTGGCCGAGCGAAATCGGTGATCGTGCTGTACGCCAGCGGCGGTCAGAGCCAACTGGATACCTGGGATCCCAAGCCCGCGGCGCCGGACCACGTGCGGGGTGAGTTTGCCGCGGCCTCGACCGCCGTCCCCGGATTGGCCTTCTGCGAACATCTGCCGCGAGTGGCCCGGCTGGCCGACCGGCTGACGGTGATTCGCAGCCTGTCGCACGAGGATCTGGACCACGGATCGGCCACCTACCTGACGCTGACCGGGCACTACCACCCGCGGCGGTCGTCGAATCCGCCACCCAGTCCGACCGACTTTCCCACGCTGGGCGCCCTGGTGCGCAAGGTCCGGCCGGACGAGCGGTTCGTCTATGACGCGATTCACCTGAACGGACCGGCGCTGGTTCCCACCACTCCGGCGCCGGGCCAGGATGGCGGGCTGCTGGGCCGCGAGTACGAGCCGCTGGTGCTGGGGGACGTCCGCGAGGGATCGCCCGGGCTGCCGGGCCTCGAGGCCCAGAGCGATGTGCCGGTGGAGCGGATGGCCGCGCGGCGGGGACTGAAACAATCGCTGGACGCCGCCGTGCCGCGACTGACTGAGCTGCTGCCGGCGCGGGACTTGAGTCGTCTTTATGACCGAGCCTGCGACTTTCTCAGCTCACCCCACTGCCGGCAGGCGTTCCAACTGGAGCGTGAACCGCGAGCGGTGCGCGAGCGGTATGGGCTGTACCGCACGGGCCAGGCCTGCCTGCTTGCTCGACGGCTGGTCGAGGCCGGCGTGCCCTGGATCACGGTGATGTGCAACCACACCAACCGCGGTCAGGACCAGGCGCCGGACGATCCGGAAGTTTATGGCTGGGACACGCACAACGACATCTTCGAGGCGTTGCGGGTGCACCTGCTGCCGCGGTTCGACCTGACGTTTTCCGCCTTGCTGGAGGATCTGGACCAGCGCGGCTTGCTGGATCAGACGCTGGTGGTTTGTCTGGGCGAGTTCGGCCGGGCGCCGCGGGTGGCGCTGGAACCGCGGTTCGCCGGCAGCACCCCCGGCCGCAAGCACTGGGCCTCGGTATACTCGATTGTCATGGCGGGCGCCGGCGTGGCGCGGGGGGGCGTGATTGGCGCCTCGGACCGCTTCGGCGGCGAACCGATCACCGAGCGGATCGGACCTTGGGATGTCGCGGCCAGTCTGTTCTGGTCGCTGGGCATCGATCCGCACAGTCATTACGAGGACGCGACGGGCCGCCCGTTCGCTCTGGCCACGGGACGACCGATCAGGGAGCTGTATCAATGACGCATGCGGCGGATCAGGGATCGAATCAGAATCAACATAATCACGCCCACGCCTTCGCCCACCTGCACGCTCGCCGCCGCGAAGGCCTGGTGCTGGTCGATCGCCGCGGGATGCTCAAGGCGGGACTGGCGGGGATGGCCGGGCTGTCGTTGCCCGGTCTGTTGCAAACGCGGGCGGCGGCGGCCCGCGCCGCAGGCAGCTCGCCGGCGCCCAAGAGCGTGATCCTGCTCTGGATGGCGGGCGGACCGAGCCATATCGACACCTGGGATCCGAAGCCCGAACGCCCGCCGGAAAACCGCGGACCGTTTTCCGTCACCTCGACCCGCCTGCCGGGAGTGCGGATCTGCGAGCATCTGCCGCGGCAGGCCGCGATGCTCGACAAGTTCACGCTGATCCGTTCCGTCGACGCGCGGCACAGCAATCACGAGCCGAACAAGGTGTTCCAGACGGGCCACCTGGATGCCGCTCCGCGGGTCAGTCCCAAGGGCGAGCTCTATCCGGCGATCGGTTCGATCGTGGGCCGCTACCGCGGTTCGAACCACCCGGCCATGCCCGCCTATGCGGCCTTTATGAAGAGCCGGTCGCACCTGGCCTTCGCCGGCTATCTGGGCAAGCGCTACGATCCGTTCATCGCCGACCAGGCGACCGACCTGCCGATTTACACCAACGTGGGAGTGGATACGGGCCAGACCACCGGTGCGCGGCTGTTCGACATGGCCGAGGGGCTCACGCCGCTGCGGCTCCGCAGCCGCACCTCCCTGCTGGCCCAACTGGACCAGTTACGCAGCGACCTGGATCTGGACGGTTCGATGCAGGCCCTGGACTACTACAGCCAGCAAGCCGTGGAGATGGTGGTCGGCCAGCGGGCCCGCGACGCGCTGGACATTCGCCGGGAACCGGAGCAGACGCGGCAGCGCTATGGCAACCATCTGTGGTGCCAGCAGGCGCTGCTCGCCCGGCGGATGGTCGAGGCGGGAGTGGCTTTCGTGACGCTCGACCTGAGCTACCACACGGCTTCGGGAACCTGGGACACGCACGGCGACAACATCCCGCCCTACGGCGGCATCAAGAACGGCCTGGGTCCGCTGCTGCCGCTGTTCGACCACCTGATCACCACGCTGGTCAGCGACCTGGAGGAACGCGGACTGCTGGACCAGACGCTGGTAATTGCGATGGGCGAGTTTGGCCGCACGCCGCAGATCGGCACCCAGGGCAGCACCGACGGGCGGAACCATTGGCCGGTCGTGATGTCGATGTGCCTGGCCGGCGGCGGGCTGCGGCACGGCCAGGTGATCGGAGCCACCGAGCGGGACGGCGGCCAGATCGCCAGCCGACCCGTGACGCCGGGTGACCTGGCGGCCACGATCTACCGCTACCTGGACGTTCCTCTGGAAACAGCCTACCTGGACGACCGCGGCCGCCCGATCCCCATCGTGCAGAACGACGGCCAGCCGATCGCCGAACTGTTTTAGGAGGCCACGGGCCAGGCGATTCGATTCGGCAGTTCATCTCGCATCGCCTGATTGACGAGTTCCGCCTGTTCGTGCATCCGATCAACTTGGGAGAGGGCGTCCCGCTCTTTCCGCATCACTCCGAACGAACGAATCGCACGTTCGACGGTAGCCAGTCGTTTTCCAGCGGGTTGGTCGAACTCCGGCTTCGGCCAGAGCCAGGAACTTTCAGAGCATACGGCGGCAAGACCGGCGATGCTGTTCTTCGTGAAGGGCGAAGCCAGCGTCGGCCTGGGCGATGATGTTCAGGAGGCCCGAGCCGGAACCTGGGTCCACATGCCAGCGAACCTGAAGCACTCGATCTGGGCGAAGACGCCGGTGGTCATGCTGCTGGTGCTGCTCAAGTGACGCACAAAAAGCCAAACCTGCCAACGAAGATTTGCCCGGCCTGTAATCGTCCATTCGCCTGGCGGAAGCGGTGGGCGAAGGTCTGGGAGCAGGTGAAGTATTGCTCGGATGCTTGTAAGAAAGCGAATCGCATTGACGAGAATAAGAGGTTCGGCGGCGTCAAGGAGGACGAGCAGTTGGGCGGGCTGCGAAGTTCGTGAAGACGCTGCCGAAGAAGTGAACGATGAAGTTGAAGGAAAGTAGGAGAGTGAATGGTACCGTTCACCGCTACTGGGCGGCCCAAGGGAAGTCACAGAACACGAAATACCAGGAGGTTGTGAAAATGGTACGAGTCGGCATCGCGGGGGTTGGGTTCATGGGCTGGATTCACTACCTGGCCTATCAGCAGGTGGCGGACGTGGAACTGGCGGCGATCTGCACCAGGGATGCGAAGAAGCGCGCGGGGGATTGGCGGGGGATCAAGGGCAACTTCGGGCCGGAAGGGACGCAGGTCGATCTGTCGGGGCTGGCCGCTTACGCTCGGCTGGAAGACCTGCTGGCCGATCCGTCGATCGACTGCGTGGATATCTGCCTGCCGCCGGCGCTGCACGCCGAAGCGACAATCGCCGCGCTGCGGGCGGGCAAGCATGTGTTCTGCGAGAAGCCGATGGCACTGACCACCGACGAGTGCGATCGGATGCTGGAGGCGGCTCAGCAGGCGGGCAAGCTGCTGCTGATCGGCCATGTCCTGCCGCTGTTCCCCGAATATGCCGCCGCCCACCAGCTCATCCAGAGCGGGCAGTATGGCAAGCTGCTCGGCGGCACCTTCAAACGGGTGATCTCCGACCCGTTGTGGCTGGCCGACTTCTACGACCCGCAGCGAGTTGGCGGGCCGTTGATCGACCTGCACGTGCACGACGCGCACCTGATCCGGCTGCTGTTCGGCATGCCCTGGGCCGTCTCCAGTGTCGGCCGCATGCGGGGCGAGGTCGTGGAGTATTGCAACAGCCTGTTCCACTACATGGACCCGGAACTGGTCGTGAGCGCCAGCAGCGGCGTGATCAACCAGCAGGGACGCAGCTTCACCCACGGGTTCGAACTGCACCTGGAGCGGGCCACGCTGCACTACGAGTTCGCGGTCATCGGCGACAAGCCCGAACTGCTGATGCCGCTGACCATCCTGGACGACCAGGGCCAGGTCACTCGACCGGAACTCGGCAACGGCGACCCGGTCCGGGCGTTCGAGGCCGAAGTCCGGGCCGTGGCGGCGTCGATCGCCAGCGGCCAGCCATCGCCCGTGCTCGACGGCCAACTGGCCCGCGACGCCATCCTGCTCTGCCACCGGCAGACCGAGGCGGTCCGCACGGGCCGAGCCACTCGGATCTAGTCGTATTGCGCCACTTTCGATCCAGATGTAGCCCGAAGCGTAAGGAGATCGTGCAGCTTTTAAGTTGAATTAAAGCAGAGGTTTACGGTAGTCCCCACAATTTGGGATGAATGGTTCAAGAATCCTCGCATTTCGACTTCGGGCGCTGTCTTTACGCCGCAGGCGTTGAACAACCGTAGCCCAGGGTCGCCCGCCTCGGGCGCACCCTGGGTATACGACAGCCTTGAGGCCCTTCTACGCCGAAGGCGTTGCACAAGGCGCCGTGTGGAACGCCTTCGGCGTACAAGGGAACTCGAAATCACGACCTCACCCAGGGTGCGCCCGAAGCGGGCGACCCTGGGCTGTGACTGTGCAACGCCTTCGGCGTACGGGAACGCCAAGGACGCTCTTGCAACGCTCTAAACTCTAACGACGAATAAACTTAAAAGCTGCACGATCTCTAAGCGTCGAAGGATCTTGCGCGGACCTCCCTCGCTGACGCGTCGGGCTACATGGGGCAACGACGTTCGTTCACAGTCGCGCTGTAAAATCAGTTTCCAGATCGAACCATGGCGGGCCGGCAGACCGCCAGATCGTGAGCTAAATTCCAGTTGGCCCGGCCGAAGTCGGCTGGCCCGTTTCGCCCGATTCGCCGGTGCCGCTGCCGGAGCGACGGCCGGTCACGCGGGAAGCCGGGCGCTGGACAGCTCAGACTCCGATCGAAAGGAACGCTTCATGAATTCGCGGTGGATTTGTCTCGGCTTGTGCCTGGCGGCGATGATCCTGGCCTGCGGCGCTTCGACCGCTCAGGCCGCCACGTTGCGGGAACGGTGGCAGCAGGGCGCGGCGTACCGGGCGTCCATCCGGCAAATGCCGCTGGTGGAACGCCCCAACCGGCCGATTCACGTATACGGCAATACCGTGCGATTCTTCTCTTCGCGGTAAGTGCCGGGCGAACCCGGAATCCGGAGCGCGGAATGGTCTCGCCGGCCGGGCGAAATCAATCTTCCAGGCCCAGGTATTCGGCCGGCACGTCGCGGAGGATCTCTTCGGTGCTGGTGACGCCCTGAGCGACCTTGAGCAGCGCGCCGCGGCGGAACTCGATCATCCCGTTCCGTACGGCGGCGGCCTGGATTTCTTCGGGCGGGCGGGCCTGGGCGATCAGGCGGCGGATCTCCAGGTTCATGGTCAGCAGTTCGAACAGTCCGGTGCGGCCGGCATACCCGACTTCGTAGCACTCGTGGCAGCCGCTGGGCCCATAGATGGCCTGGCCTTCGCCGGGTTGCAGCAGCGGGCGGATCTCCTCGAACGTCTGCGGCGCTTCGCTCAGGTCGTAGAACACGCGGCACTTGGGGCACAGCGTGCGGACCAGCCGCTGGGCGACGATCCCCAGCAGACAGGCGGACAGAAAGTACGGCTGGGCGCCCAGGGCGAGCATGCTTTGCACGGCGTTGGCGGCGACCGCCGCGTGCAGCGTGGCCAGCACCAGGTGCCCGCTGTTGGCCGCCCGCACGGCCGTCAGCGCGGTTTCCTCGTCGCGGATCTCGCCGATCATGATCACATCGGGCGCCTGGCGAAGCACGTTGCGCAGCAGTTCGGGAAAGTCCAGGCCCAGCCGCGGATTGACGTGCGACTGCCGAATGCCCTCCAGCGCGTACTCGACCGGATCCTCCAGCGTGTTGATCTTCCGCTCGCCGTTGTTCAGATACTGCAGGCAGGCGTACAGCGTGGTGGTCTTGCCGGTGCCGGTGGGGCCCGTCACCAGCAGCAGGCCGCTGGGCCGGCTGAGCCAGCCGATCAGCCGGCTCAGGTCGGCCGGACCGAGGCCCAGTTGGTCGATGGAGCGCAGGCCCAGGTCGTGGTCCCACATCCGCAAGGTCATGTCGATGCCGTGCAGCGTGGCCACGCAGTTGATGCGGAAGTCCAGCTTCTTGTGGCCCAGATCCAGCAGCCAGCGGCCGTCCATCGGCCGCCGCAGTTCGGAGATGTCCATCCCCGCCTGCGCCTTGATGTAGCTGATCATGTGCTTGCCCTTCTCGCGCGAGACGACGCCCAGTTGCTGGACGGTCCCCAGGCGGCGAACGGCGATGTTCACCGACTTCTCGTTGCTCAGCAAGAACAGATCGCTGGACCGCAGCCGGGCCGCGTGCCGAACGACCGCGTCCACCGCGGTTTCGGCTTCCATCTCGACCAGGTCGGCGGGGCGAAAGCCCTCCTCGGCCGCTTCGCTCACGGTGCATCCCCTTGCAGCAGTTGAAGCGCCTCCTGCTCGTCGGCCGCCAGCTTGAAGACAGCCTGCAGGTTCAGCACCTTGATGACGTTCATGGCGATATCGGACAGCGAACACAGGACCAGGCGGCCACCTCCCTCGCGGAACCGCTTGTGGCAGGAGAGCAACCAACTGACGCCGCTGGAGTCCAGCAGTTCGACGGCCTTCATGTCCAGCAGCACGCGTTGCTGGTAGGCGTCAGCGCCCAGCGCGTCGCCCAGCGGTTCCACGAACGGCGAAACATGCGACTGGTTGATTTTGCCGGTCACGCTGGCGCGCACGATGCCGGCCTGGTTGGAGAGGATCGTCAGTTGCATGTTGCGCTGTTTGCTTTCGGGGGATGAGAGGGAGTCCGCTGCCCACCAATTGCGGGGACCCGTCCGAGACCCGTCCGCCGACACGCGGAACACCTGGCCAGCCGTTCCGCCGTTCACGGGCCGGGTGCCCGTGACCAGCGCTGCCAAGCTCCGAATCTCTCGCGTCATCGTAATGGCCGCCGGGTAGGGATTCAACGGGCGGGCGATTGACCGGGCAGGTGGACAGACCGTACTATTGGCACCGACGCCCGATGGACTTTCTGGTTCAGGATGCACCACAGCGCTGGGAGGCGCGACCGGCCGAACGATCAACGCCCCACATTTTCCGTGCTGTTCGGCACAATCCCCAGCCCGGCGCGCGATGCTGCCGGGTGTGCGGGTGGAATCGGGGCGGGACCGGGCCGGATCATTTGACCCCGGGCAAATTGCGGTCCATATTTGTTGCCCGCACATGCCGCCGGTTCGCTGAGTGACCCGCGGGATGTTCGGGCGAGGCATCCTGACAAGACCGGCGCCCCCAACCGGCCAAGCCAAGCTTCCCTGGCGGATACGCGGAATCTCCGTCCGGGTGAGCGGCCAATGGTGATGCGCGCCGGGACACCGCTAGTCGCCTGCGAGACATAAGCATGACCTTGCCGCCTTCTGCCTTGACGCGCTCCCTGGCCTGCTTTCTGACCCTGGTGCTCCTGAGCTGGCCGGCGGTGGCCACGGCCCAGGTGGCGAACTCCACGGAACCCCTGCCGAATCCTGTGTCGGCCGAGTCCGGTCGGGGGCAGTTCCCGACCAGCCTGGCGGAAGTGGAGCAACTGCTGCAGTTGGGCGAGAAGTTCGAGCAGGAGCAGCGGTGGAGCGATGCGCTGCTGCACTACGAGCAGGCGATCAAGTCCTATCCTGAAAGCCCGCAGCTCGAACAGCGGCTCACCCTGGCCCGCGTCCATTACGACCTGGCTCGCCGTTATCACGACACGAGCTACCTGGACGTGCTGCAAACGATGAAGCCCCAGGAAGCGCTGGACGTGTATACCGAGGTGCTGCTGAAGATCCACTCCCACTACGTCAGCGAACCCGACTGGCAGGAGCTTGTGCGGCTGGGCAGCGTGCAACTGGACGTGGCATTAAGCCAGCCGTTGTTCGTGCAGAAGAACCTGCCGGCGGCCAGCAGCCAGGACGTGGCCGCTTTCCGCTCGGAGCTGTCCCGGCTGGTGGCCGGCAGCCAGGTCCGCGACCGGCACTCGGCCCGGCAACTGGTGTTTCAAGTGGCCCAGTCCGCCGAGCGGCGGTTGCAGTTGGCCCCCACGGCCGTGATCCTGGAATTCACCAGCGGCGCGACCAGCGCCCTGGACATGTATTCGGCTTTCCTGACTCCGCACCAACTGGACGACCTCTTCTCGCAGATCGAGGGCAACTTCGTCGGGCTGGGAGTGGAATTGAAGTTGGAGCCGCGCGAGCTGCTGGTGGTCCATGTGATCCCTGGCGGCCCGGCCGCTCAAGCCGGCATTCTGTCCGGAGACCGCATTGTGGCGGTCAATGGGCATTCGACCGAAACGCTGGGCAGCGAAGGGGCCGCCGACCGGCTCAAGGGACCTGAAGGCAGCACCGTGCAGGTCACCATCCGGCGTGCGGACGCCGCCGACCTGGTCGTGCAGGTGACGCGCAAGCGGGTGGAGGTGCCGAGTGTGGACGGGGCTCGGCTGCTCGATCCGCAGTTGGGCGTGGCTTACCTGCGCCTGACCAGCTTTCAGAAGACGACCAGCCGCGACGTGGACACCGCCTTGTGGTCGCTGTACCGCCAGGGGATGCGGATCCTGATCATGGATCTGCGGGGCAATCCGGGCGGGCTGCTCAACGCGGCGGTGGAGGTAGCCGACAAGTTTGTGACGGACGGGACGCTGGTCTCGACCCGCGGCCGCAGCCGCCGCGAGGACTTCGACTACCAGGCGCATCGCGTGGGTACCTGGCGAGTGCCGCTGATCGTGCTGATCGACGGCGATTCGGCCAGCGCCAGCGAGATTTTCGCGGCCGCCATCCAGGACCATGGCCGCGGCACGGTGGTGGGGCAGCGAAGTTATGGCAAGGGGAGCGTGCAGGGGATCTTTCCGCTGAACAGCTCGCGGGCGGGTGTCCGCCTGACGACCGCCAAGTTTTACGCTCCCAGCGGCCGCCCGATCAGCCTGCAAGGCGTCCAGCCGCACGTCGCGGTCCAAGTGGCGGCCAAGCCCGTCGCTGATGGCCAGCCGCAACCGCCCGACCAGCCGGATGCGACGCTGGAATCGGCGGTCCGCGTCGCTCGCCAGCAGGTCGCTCGCCGCCCGTGAATCGTCGCCGGGCCGAGTGGACAATTCCGCGCTGATGGAATGGTTGCCTGGAGCGAAGCCGATCACACGGAGCTTGTCGCGGCGTCGGGCTCCCGCAACAACTCAGTCACGCAGCGCGTCACGTCGACCAGCGGGGTCGGCTTCGTGAAGACTTTCCTCGCCGGCCACTCGAACTGCAACGCATCGTCGCGCGTCAGCACCACCACGGGGATCGCAGCCAACGTAGGCACTTGCCGCACCCGCTCGAGCAACTTCGGGCCCCAGTCATCCGGCAAGTCAGGTTCCAGAATCCACACCTGCGGCTGAAACCGGACCAGCGCTTCCAGGCAGGAGCTGCCGTCGCTGGTCGCGGCGACCTCGAACCCGCGGCTTTCGAAGTAGTCGCGATATGTTTCCAGCAGCTTTTCGTCCGGTTCCGTGATCAGGATGCGATCGCTCATGGTCTGCGCCTCGCGGAGGCCCCCCTGGTCGGCTATCCGGTTGCTCCGGTCGATCAATTCCCCACGAACCCTCATGTTGGTACCGGTATGCGAATCGTGTGCCAGCCCGGTGGATTCTCCGGCCTCGGCTGGCCCGCTGGGTTTGCCGCAGTCGGGAAACGTGTCGCGGGCGGGACACGGGGCTGTTCACCAAATCGGCACACCTGGCTGGTCGGATCGGCGCGCCGCCGCAAAGTCAGCCAGCCGCAAAGTCAGCCAGGCCAGAGGGCAACCGTTCACGGCGATTTGAGCTTCAGATCGTCGACGAGGAAAACCATCCAATCCCTCTGGCCATCTCCCCGGCTTCGAGATCGCGCAGGTTTTAAGTTGTTTTGCCGAAGTAATTTGGCGTTATCACCGAGGGAAAACGTGGATGGTCTCGGCGTCGGCAAGCGCCCCCCTTGATATCACTCTGGCCCCCTCCCCGGCTTCCGGGGAGGGCTGGGGAGGGGCTCTTGTGCATCTTGTTTTGACGCGGCTGGCACCCGATGGAATCACCCAACACCTGTCGCACTCAAGAACTCAGATCCTCAAATCGATGTTCGACTCGTTCGAAATCTGCTTCCCGCGAGTGGCCAGGTGCGAATTGAGCGAATGGCCTTGCTTGCTCCGTAGTCCCGCAGGCCCCTCCCCAGCCCTCCCCGGAAGGAGATCGTGCAGCTTTTAAGGCGATGGAAGCTCGGTGTTTAGAACCTCCAAAGCGCGCGACTCCAAGACAGATGGGTGGCCCTTCGGTTCGACTCCCGCGCTGTCTTTACGCCGCAGGCGTTGAACAACCCAGCCCAGGGTCGCCCGCTTC
>JAGFJK010000177.1 GCA_024102795.1 Pirellulaceae bacterium | reverse complement strand
GAAGCGGGGAGGGAGCCAGAGGGATTTCAAGGGGGGAGAGCTCGCGGAAGCAGAGGCCGTCCCAAGTTCCCGGTAGCCACACCCCCTAAATCCCGAGTTACCAACGCCTTATAAGCTGCACGATCTCCCTCCGGGGAGGGGGCCAGAAGTATTTTGCGAGGGGCTCGGCGAACTCGAGCTGCCCATTGGTTCATCATCCCAATTTCCATACCCAAAACAACTTATTAGCTGCACGATCTCGAAACTGGGAGGGAGCCAGAAGTGATAGTTCGAGTCCTTGTCGCCAATCTGCGTGGTGAAACGTCGAGAACGTTCACGCAACTCCCAACTCCCAATTTGCAATTTGCAATTTGCAATTTAAAACTCTTGCTCAGACATGATTTGCTGCCCAAAAGCCAATCAAGGCAAAACCAGGAATGAACGCCCGGCAAAGCCACGGCCGCATGCTCCGCTGGGCTCTCGCCCGCTACGGCGGACGATCACCGGTTCACTCGGCCTCATCGATCGCGCGTGACGTGAGCAGCACCCAGGCGTAGTGGTCCTGATCGTAGGTGGGAGGGATGCACAGGGCGAGTGTTTGTCCGTTCCCGATCCGTGCGGTCGTGGCCACTCGGACGCGGCTGACACTTGGGACCTGGATGGTTGCTTCCTGGTCTAACATCCGAGTGGAGAAGTTCTGAACCTCCTTGACGGAACTCAGTTCCAAGTCCGCCGCCAGGTCGATCTCCGAGTGGTCTTGCGTCAGTTCCGGATGCAGCAGCAACTGGAATCCTTCGTCGACGATCTTCACGGCGGGCGTCAAGCTTCCATCCGGACCGCGCTTGATACCGGTGACAAAGGGACGCTGGACGCCGGAGAAGATACCGGCCTGTTGCCCATTGAACAAAGTCACTTTCGGGGCGGACATGATGTTGGAGCGGGCATCGGCCTGGGCAGTTGAGATGAACCGCCGCGTCTGCGGTTCTGTCAGCACCGAGACCATAACGGGCGCATAGTGTTCGACCGACGACACGGCCGAGGCCGTCGGGGAATGGGCAACATCCTCGGCGGCCACGTTCCGGGCGACGTCATCCAGGTCCGCACGCGATGGCGGGACAATAGACTCAATTCGATCCCACGCGATCCCAATCGCCTCCATCACGTTGGACTTCGTGGTCGCAATGCGGGTTTCGATCGTGACTTGTCCCAGACCGCTGCGGTTCCAGGCATGTGCCGTTCGCCTGATCCGCTGATGCATGGCATCGGGACCTGCCGCGTGAATCACCCATCGCCCGTCCGAAGCGTGGAGTACGATCACCGGTCGTTCCGAAGACTCTTTCTGGCGAACGGGCACGTCGGACTCGCTCTCGGAATGGCCCCCTGGTTCATCGCTCTTGGCGGCTTTCTCGACGGCCGTCGCGGCGGCGGAAGCCGCAGACGCCGCGGAACGTGACGGATCGGCCAGAAACCACAGTTCCGGCTCAAGACGCCGCGAAACATCCTGCGGCTGGCAACCGACTTGCCGGCGGATGATCTCGACCCCCGCGGTCACGTCGTAGTCGGATGTGGTCCACTTGTCGGTGGCCGGTTGGTCTGTCGCGGGTGAGTCCGGGCGGCTGCCGTGGGGAAGGACCATGAAGTCCGCCGGGTCGCCATCGGAGATGCGTTTCCAACCGTTCGAGTAGACCGGTTGATGGTCCGGCTCAGGCTCGGCGGCGTCCGTCAAACCGATGGCCACGATCACCAATGCCAGAGCCAGTCCCGTATAGCGATTCCGCGGACGTTGCTGTCTGGCGGCGGTGGCGATGCCACGCAACCGATAAACGACGTCTTGCCTCTGAAACCACTTCGGCGACAGGAACCCCAACAGCGACGCCGGCAGCATCACCCGCCAGCCGGGTTGGTGGTCGCGACCGGCCAAAGTCAGCAGCAGTTCGGAATAGGCGCGGCATTGTTCGGCGCCGGCCCGCAGGTGCCGCAGGACCATCGCGTCCCGCGCCTGCTCGCGCAGGTTGAAGAACCGTCCGCTGGCCAGCCAGAACAAGGGATTCCACCACTGCACCGCCCGCACGATCAGCAGCAGCCAGTTCACCGCCACGTCCCGGCAGCGCACGTGCATCAGCTCGTGCAGCATGATCATTCGCAGTTGGTCGTCGTCGAGTTCCAGGCAATGCGTCGGCAGCAGCAAGCGGGGCCGCCAAACTCCCAGCACCGCCGGTTGCTCGACATCGTCACCAACCACAACCGGGATTTCAAGTTTGAAACGCAAATCGCGCAGGCAGCTTTGCCAAATCCGCAGACATCGCTGGTCGTCGCAAGAGGCTGACCGAGCGATGCGGCGAGTGTATCGCCAATGAACGACCAGCGTATGGCCCAGGACGGTCAGCAGACCCGCGAGCCAGAGGCAGGCGCCCCAGTCCTGCAATGGTCGAGCGGCCGCGTCCTCCGACAGCGCGAAGTCAGGGACTTCGGCCCGTTCCGGCCGGACGGTCGCACGAGCGTTGCCGCTCGCAGCCGACGACTCGGAACTCCACGCATCCCGATATGCCGGTTCGCTCGGCGCGCTTGCAACGGGTGCACTGCCCGGCAGATTCAACAGATTGTGGATGCTGGCGGGACTGGCCGGCGCCACCGGCAACACGAAGCGCAGCAACACGAGTCCCCACAGCAGCGTCATCCACCGGGCATTTATCCAGCGACGCAACAGGAGGTTGACGCCGCCCACAATCAACGCCAGCAATGCACCCGAGTGCCCGGTCCGAAGGGCCGACTCGAACCCGGCCAGCGCCAGCTCCTCCACTCCTGACATCAAGGCATTCCAGAATCCGTTCATGATCGCTCCTCCTGTTGGTCCAGTATCCGGCGCAGATCGGCGATTTCGTCCGCCGAGAGGCGTGAGGTTTTCAGAAAGTGGGCCAGCAGCGTGGCCGGCTCGCCCGCGAACACTCGTTTGAGAAACGAGCGGCTCTCGTCCCGCACGCAGTCCGCCCGTCGCACGCGAGGCGAGTAGACGTAGCGCGTGCCTTGCTGATCGAACCGCAGGACGCCCTTCTTGACCAGCCGGTGCAACATGGTCTTGACCGTCGAAACGGCCCAGCCGTTCTTCTCGCCCAGCGCGGCAATCACTTCCTGCGCCGTCAACGGCTGCTGGTGCCAGAGCAGGTTCATGACCTGCCATTCGGCCTCCGAGATCTGTACTGTCGCCATGCCTTCTCCCCGGATCGGACACTCGGATTACAACCGTAAACGGCCCCTGCCGGCGTGTTGTATCTACACGTGTAAACAGCGTCAAGATCAGTTTCGCCGCCGAGCCCAGGGCCGCTACTGACGCACGACGACATCCGCGACTGCACGGTGAACAGTCAACCCTCGAAGTGGTGCCGGGCCTTCAATCCAAAAACCCAGCCGGACAATGTGACAGGGCATGACGTCTACTCTCTGAGTCTGCCGGCGAGCGCCCCCTCGATGTCCCTCTGGCTCCCTCCCCGGCTTCCGGGGAGGGCTGGGGAGGGGCTCTTGTGCACCCTGTCTTGACGCATCTGGCACCCGATGGAATCACCCAACACCTGGCACACTCGAGAATTCAGATCCTCAATTGATGTTCGACTCGTCCGAAATCGGCGTCCCGCGAGTGGCTATATGCGAATTGAGTGAATTGCTTTGCTTCATAGTCCCGCAGGCCCCTCTCCAACCCTCCCCGGAAGCCGGGGAGGGGGCCAGAGTGATATCAAGGGAGGCGCTCGCCGGAGTGGAGGCCGTCCAAGTACCCCTTCGGTTGTAACGCCAAATTCCCTCGGCAAAATAGCTTAAGAGCTGCACGATCTCGAAGCGAGGAGGGAGCCAGACGTGATAGATTGAGTCCTTGTCGCCAATCTGCCTGGTGAAACGCCGAGAACGGTTACGCAACTTCCAACTTCCAATTTGCAATTTGCAATCTGAAACTCTGCCTCTGAAACTCTTGCTCCGAAGCTCTAACGCGGCAAGGGCCGAGATCCATTCCAGCCAGTATGGTATCCTGGAATGGTCGAGATTCTTGCCCGGTACCGAGGCCCTGGCTCCGTCAGGCATTCCCTCCGTCCACGTAGATCAAGCTTCCACGAGTACCCATGTTGCAACGCGTGAAGATCCCGATTCCGCCGTCTTTCAGCACGGCGATTCTGCTGTTACTGTCCGCATCGCAAGCGATCGCGGACGATCAGCCCGTCGATTTCGCTCGCCAGGTGCTGCCCATCCTCTCGGCGAAGTGCTTCACTTGCCACGGTCCGGACTCGAGTGGAAAGTCCGACTTGCGGCTCGATTCCCAGCGGGCGGCCACCGCGGATCTCGGCGGCTATCAGGCGCTGACGCCGGGCGATCCCGAAAAGAGCGAGTTGATTATCCGGATTCGTGACCAGGACAACCCCATGCCTCCGGCCGATGCCGAGCGGCAGTTGACGGATGCGGAACGCGAACTGCTGACTCGCTGGATTCGCCAGGGAGGGGAATACACCAGGCACTGGGCCTACGTGCCACCGAAACGCGCCGGGGCTTCGATGGACGAACTGATTGCCGCTCGTTTCCCGCCTGGAGTCGATTTCGCTCCCGAGGCGGACCGGCCCACGCTGGCTCGCCGCGCCGCGCTGGTCTTGACGGGACTGCCGCCCGAGCCCGAACTGCTGCGGTCGCTGCTCGCCGATCCGTCGGAACAGGGCTACGAGCAGTACATCGACGCGCTGCTGGCCAGCCCGCGCTACGGCGAACACCAGGCCCGCTACTGGCTGGACGCGATCCGCTACGGCGACACGCACGGGCTGCACCTGGACAATCGCCGGGGGATCTATCCGTATCGCGACTGGGTCGTGCGGGCCCTGAATCGGAACCAGCCGTTCGATCAGTTCCTGACCTGGCAACTGGCGGGCGACCTGCTGCCCGATCCGGGTCTGGAGCAACTGGTGGCCACGGGTTTCGTCCGCATGAACCCGACCACGGCGGAAGGCGGCGTCATCCCGGCCGAGTTTCAGGCCAAGAACAACTTCGATCGGGTCGAGACGCTGGGAACCGCGCTGCTGGGCACCAGTTTCGTCTGCGCGCGATGCCACAGCCACAAGTACGATCCCGTTTCGCAAACGGAATACTATGAACTGCTGGCGTTCTTCAACAGCACGGCCGAATCTCCGCTCGACGGCAACTCCTACGAGTACGGGCCCACGTTGAAAGTCCCCGCCGATATCGCCGCCTGGGACCATTGGGAACGCCTCATGACCAGCCGGCAACAACTGCTGGCGCGGGTGGCTTCGCCCCCGGTTGAATCCGCGGAACAGTGGAATTCCCTGACCGATAGCCAGCGGCTGCAACTGCTGGCCGACGCCAAGGGTCCTCTAAAGGAACACGAACTGCATGACGAGGCCGGGAAGCTGGCGGCTGAAATCGCGGCGGCCGAACAGCGATTCACGACGACGCTCGTCGCCCGCGAGCTGCCCCAGCCGCGCGAGACCCGGTTGCTCGGCCGCGGTGAGTACGAGCTTCCCGTCGGGGAACCGCTGGCACCCGCTGTACCAGCGGTGATGGGAGAGTTTCCGTCCGATACGCCGCTGAACCGGCTGGGTCTGGCCCGGTGGCTCACCTCGCCCGATCATCCGCTGGTGTCACGCGTGCTGGTCAATCGCTTCTGGCAGCAGGTGTTCGGCCATGGCCTGGTTCGAACTCCCGAAGAGTTCGGCTTGCAGGGTGAACCTCCCACGCATCCTGAACTGTTGGACTGGCTGGCGGGCGCATTCCGTGACAGCGGCTGGGACCTGAAGTCAACACTCAAGCTGCTGGTGACCAGCCGGACGTTTCGGCAGGAGTCGAAGTGGCGCGACGGCGTGAACGATCCGGGCAACCGGCTGTATGCTCGCGGGCCGAGCTTCCGGCTCGACGCCGAAGTCCTCCGCGACGTCGCGATCTGGTCCGGCGATCTGCTCGATGCTTCCATGGGAGGCGAAGGCGTGAAGCCCTGGCAGCCCGAAGGACTGTGGACCGCCTTGATGCACCCGGCCAGCAACACCAAGAACTATGTGCCCGATACGGATGGCCGGCAATACCGCCGCAGCCTGTACGTGTACTGGAAGCGGACCAGTCCGCATCCCATGATGACCCTCTTCGACGCTCCGAGCCGCGAATCCAGTTGCGTGCGGCGATCGCGCAGCAATACGCCGCTGCAATCCCTGGGGCTGCTGAACGAGGTGCAACGGCTGGAGGCGGCGCGAGCGTTGGCCGATCGCCTGTTGGCGGAGGGAGGCGCCGGCGACCAGTCCCGGCTGGCCTGGTTGTTTACGCTGCTGGTGTGCCGGCAGCCGAGCGACATCGAGGGCCAGGCCTGCCTGAAGTTACTGAGCGCGATGCGCCAGCGATACGCGGCCTCGCCCGACGACGCTCGTGCCCTGCTGGCGGGCGCCGAGAGCGATGATCTTGCCGAACACGCCGCCTGGACGCAGGTCGCGATCACGCTCCTGGCCAGCGACATCAACATCCTTCTGTATTGACACGCGATGACCCACACGCCGCGAGCAGCCAATATGAATCCCGCCAACTCCCAACTCCATCATACCCGCCGGCAGTTTTTCGGGCGTTCCGCTCTGGGGCTGGGAACAGCAGCCATGACCCACCTGCTGGCCCGGGATCCTGCGTTCGCCGCCGCCGAGGGCCTGCATCATCCGGCCAAGGCCCAGCGCGTGATCTACCTGTTCATGAGCGGCGGGCCGAGCCACCTCGACACGTGGGACTACAAACCCAAAATGCGGCAGTTGTTCGGCCAGGACCTGCCCAAGGAGGTCCGCGATGGCCAGCGGATCACGGGCATGACGGCCGGCCAGAAGACGCTGCCCGTGTGCCCCAGCAAGTATGAATTCACGCTCTGCGAGAATAACGATTCGGGAGTTTGGGTCAGCGAACTGTTGCCTCATACGGCCTCCGTGGCCAAGGAACTGTGCGTGATTCACAGCACCTTTACGGAGGCCATCAATCACGACCCGGCCATCACCTACATCCAGACCGGCAGCCAGATTCCGGGGCGTCCCAGCCTGGGAGCCTGGTTGAGCTACGGTCTGGGCAACCTGAACGAGAATCTGCCCGGCTACGTGGTGATGCATGCCCGCACGAGCTTCGCCGAGCAGAGCCTGTTTGGCCGGCTCTGGGGAAGCGGCTTCCTGCCTTCGGAGCATCAGGGAGTCTTGTTGCGCAGCGAAGGGGACCCCGTGCTCTATCTGAGCAATCCTCGCGGAGTGTCGCGCGATGACCGCCGCGCCCAGCTCGACGCCCTGGAAGCCCTGAACCAGGCCCAATACGATTCCTTCGGCGACCCCGAGATCCTGTCGCGGATCAAGCAGCACGAGATGGCCTACCGCATGCAGGCTTCCGTGCCGGAGTTGATGGACCTGTCGGACGAACCGGACGAGGTGTTCGCACTCTACGGCCAGGAAGCTCGCCAACCCGGTAGCTTCGCCGCCTGCGCATTGAACGCTCGCCGGCTGGCTGAGCGAGGAGTGCGCAACATTCAGATTTTCCACCGCGGCTGGGACGCCCACGGCAACCTGCCCAAAGAGCACGAATCGCAGTGCCGGGACGTGGACCAGGGCTGCGCGGCGCTGATCAAGGACCTGAGGCGACTGGGCATGCTGGACGAGACCCTGGTGGTGTGGGGCGGTGAATTCGGCCGGACGTCGTACTGCCAGGGCAACTTGACCAGGGAGAACTACGGTCGCGATCATCACCCGCGCTGCTTCACGGTCTGGATGGCGGGTGGAGGCGTCAAGCCCGGCATCACCTACGGCAGGACGGACGACTTCGGCTACAATATCTGCGACGCCGACGGCAACGTCCTGCGCCCACAGCCGAACAAGGACGTCTGGACTCCGGGGACGATGCACATCCACGATCTGAATGCGACCATCCTGCATCTGCTGGGCATCGACCACAGGCGGTTGACCTACCGCTACCAGGGACGCGACTTCCGCCTGACCGACGTCCACGGCCACGTCGTCCACGACATTATTTCGTGAATGATGGGGCAAATCATTCCCGCTGTTTCCTGGAAGCAACTCCCATGACCAAGCGCAAGACGATTGAACACGCGATCGAGCGGCTGTATGGACCCTGCCCCGTGGGTGACTTCATGTTGGCCAACCAATGGGCCAGCCACCTGGACTGGGAGTTGGTCAAACAGAACGTGGACGCGGAAAACCTGGATTTCGAGTGGGGGACCGAGCCGACTCACGAAGTGACGTCGGCCGAAGCGCTGATCATCGATGTGCGCCGAGAAATGCTTCATCGGGCTGGCGAGGGGGAGGAATCATAAAGGAAATCCACGAGCGACTCTTTGTCGGACCGCAGGTCGATTGTGAAGACGTGATGTTCCAGGCCGCTTTGGGCGGGACCGCGAAGTGGTACGTCGTCCATGCCACTCACGAGCCGTGCTACCGTCGGGCGGTGGGAAGATACGCCAGTGACGTGCCCCAAGCTGATCCCGAATACCTTCACGCTCGCCGCGGGGATCATCTTGTACTGAATCTCATTGACGCCCCCGTCGAAGTCGACATTCCAATTGAGCTGTATGAAACGGCCCTCCAATTCGTGAACGACGGTCTGAACGCGGGCGGCCGCGTGCTTGTGCATTGCAACCAGGGTGTGTCGCGTTCGGCCAGCATCGGACTCCTGTATCTGAAGCGATTCACCTCGGTCCTGCCCGATGGCGACTACGATGCCGCGGCGAAGTGGTACGAGCGCGAGATCTACCCGGCGTTTAATCCCGGCAAGGCGATCAGGTACTTTTTGAGGAACAACTGGAAACAGTTCTGACGGTTCCGTGCAAATCCGCCGGAAGCACCTCCGGGACGCCCAGGCATCCCCTCGCAGGAAACTCCCGTCATGATGTGGGCGATACGTTGGGTCGACAGTTTCGCAACCGACAGTCGATCGACGGGGAGGAAGGTCGCTGGCGCCGGACGGCAGTATCGGACGAGCGCGCCCGATGGGTCATTGACGACAATGGACCGCTCTACACCAGGGAAAATACCTATGGCCCCGGCCGAAAGGCCATTCCCGAAGCCGGTGTTCGGCAGTTGGCTGAAACGCTCGACCAATTCCAGGCCACGTGTCCAGCGTCAACTACTTCGGCCGGGTGCGCGAGTCGCAAGCACCGCTGGAGGAGTTTCACAGCTCGCGCTGCGGTGGTTATGAGCAGGACGCAAAGCAAGAGCGCCGGGCGAGGGCACACCTCGCGACCGGCGCCTCGAACGCATCTGGCCGCGTGGTCATTCGATCGGAATCGTGTAGCTCAACGCGCCGATCGGCTGCGCGCCGCGGAACTGCTTGTAGTTCTCGTGGCACATCGTGCACTTTTCCAGGACCACGGGGATCGGAGTCGCGGCCCGCAGGTACTTCTTGTCTTCCTTCTCGACCACCTGTTCAAACCAGTTCTTGCCCGCCTTGAGCTGAGCGACGGCCTGCTTTTCGAAGGCATCCTGCGGCGAGTTCTTGTCGTCGATCGGTTCGCCGCTGGCGTCGAGCAGGCGGACTTCGTGCCAGCCCTTCTTCTTGACGGCGTCAAACAGGGCGATGGCCGCCGTTCCCGCCGGCAGGTCGTCGGAATCGTTGACATAGTGCTGCGTAATCAGCACCACCGCCGATTTATAGACGTCGTCCAGCATGCGGACCGTCTTGCGGGTTCTCTCGACGGCCGCATCAGCGGGCTCGTCCGCCAGCAGCGGGCAACAGACCAGCAGCAAACTCAGGCAGGCGGCGCCGGCGACAATTCGTTGCAGAAACGGAACGTGCATTGCAGACCCTTTCGAAATCAAACAAACCAATGAAACGCGACACTTGACGTGGTGCACCGAACTACCAGATCGGCTAGCCCGGTGCGGCACCCGCCACCTGGCGGCGGGTGGGCACGACGTCGGCCAGCTTGATACTGGCCAGGTACTCCGCTTGCAGCCGTTCGGCCTCGGCCAGGACCTTCTTCAATCGGCAGAAGTTTTCGATCGCGCAGACACCCACCATGCCGACGCAGTCCAGCAAGTGCAGGTTGCCTTCGAAGGCGGCAATCACCTCGCCCACCGAGATCTCGGCCGAGTCCCGCGCCAGCTCAATCCCGCCCCCCGCGCCGCGAATGCTGCGCACGAAGCCCAGCCGCGCCAGTTGATTGACGACCTTCGCCACGTGGGCCTGCGAGATGCCGTAGAACTGAGCCACGTCGCCCACGGTCGCGCGGGTCCGGCAGGCGGCCAGATACATCAGCGTCCGCAAGGCGTAATCGGTGTGCATGGTCAGCGTCATCGGCCGTCCCCCGGACCAAACAAGCATAACATGTACGCCAAGTACATGTTTGGCATGTTAAAAGCCGCGGGGGGACTTGTCAAGTTGTCAGCGCCCGGGCCATTCCCGCCGGCCGGCCGTTGCGGCACCGCCTGCCGCTCGCCGATAATAACCCCCGCGGGGGAGTTCGGCGGTGGAAGGACGTCCGTATCGAGAGGGGACGCGGGTATGAGCGGCAAGCAGCAGCAGCAGCGGCAGCGGCGGATCGGCTGGTGGCTCGGCGTGGCGGTCGTGGTGGCGGCGTGCGGGTGCCCTCGTCCGGCTCCGCCCTCCCCGCGTCCCGTGCCGACTGACGCGGCCAGGACGCGACACCTGAGGCTGGCGGCCAGCGATCCGCTGGAGCCGCCCGTGCAGAGCGTGCTGACGCTCGATCAAGGCTGGAGCGACGAGTTGGCTCGGCTGTTCTACGACACCTCCCAGGGTTCCCACCTGGTGCCCTACGATTGGTTCCTGCACCTGGAGCAGGCGGGCAGTGAGGTGCCGCTGCGGGACAACGAGCTGTTACAGCGGCTGCGGTTCCTCACGCGCGATCCCAGCCCCGACAATCCCGATGGACTGCCGATCGGTTTCGCCCGCGACGAGAGTCCCGAAATCGAATGGCTGGGACTGACCTGCGCCGCATGTCACACGACTCAGGTCAATTACCAGGGCGTCGGCCTGCTGATTGACGGCGGACCGGCGATGAGCGACATCGCCACGTTTCTGCGGGCGCTGGAAGCGTCGTTGCGGGCCACGGCCGAGGACGAAGCGAAGTTCCAAAGTTTCGCCTTAAGAGTGCTGGGCGAAGAGGACGACGAGCCGAATCGGCTGCTGCTGCGGGCGCAACTGGAACGGATGCTGGAAATCCGCGCGCAATATAACCAGCACAACATCGCTGGTCCGGACGATCCGCACGCCTTCGGTTACGCGCGGGTCGATGCCTTCGGGGCGATCATGAACCAGGTGATGGTGACGTTTCTGAACCAGCCCGACAATCTGCACGCGGCCAACGCGCCGGTCAGTTACCCGTTTCTCTGGGACACGCCGCAACACGACCGGGTGCAATGGAACGGCGCGGCCGAGAACCGCGGGCTGGGCGCGCTGGGGCGCAACACGGGCGAGGTGCTGGGAGTCTTCGGTCAGGTGGAAATCCCCGACCGGCAACCGGCCTTCGGCTATCGCAGCACGGTCCGCACCGCAAACCTGGTGAAACTGGAACGCTGGGTCGCGCAGCTCGAATCGCCCCAGTGGTCCGCGCCTCTGCCGCCAATCGATACCCAGTTGGCCGCGCGGGGCGAGCCGCTCTATCGCCAGTATTGCCTCGACTGCCATCCCACGATCAACCGCTCAGACCCCAATCGCCGCATCATCGCCCAGTTGCTGGACACCGGAACCGATCCGCAAATGTTCCAGAACTTCGCCCAGCGCGAGGGCAAGACGGGGCGGCTGGAAGGATCGATCATCAATTTCAACTATCTGCGGCGCGAACGCTTCGGTCCCACCGCCAGCGGCGAGGCATTACTGAAGCACGTGGTCACGGGCACCATTTTTGGGTCCTTGCGCAAGGCGCCGCAGGAGCAACTGCCGGTGAAGGAAACCGTGCCCGCGGTGGAACAGCCAGTGGCCACCTACAAGGCACGACCGCTCAACGGCATCTGGGCCACCGCTCCCTACCTGCACAATGGCTCCGTGCCCAATCTGTACGAAGTGATGCTGCCCGCAGAACAACGCAGCCACACGTTCTACGTGGGCCGGCGCGAGTTCGATCCGCGGCATGTCGGCTTCGTGTCGAATGAAGGCGAGGGACTGTTCAAGTTCCGTGCGCGCGATGAGCAAGGCGCGCCGATGCCAGGCAACTCCAATGCCGGACACGAGTATGGCACGGGTGTTGCAGAATCCGAGGGCGGCGACGGCAAGCCAGAACTTTCGGATGATGATCGCTGGGCCTTGCTGGAGTATCTCAAAACACTCTGAAGCCTACGCCTTTGGGGAATGCGGCATGCCACAAGCGGATGGCGCGGCACGCCAAGTCAGATTGCGTGGATTGCCGTTCAGCGTGTACATTAGGGACACGAGAGGTGAAATTACGCGTCCGTAGAGCGCAAGGAAACGCATGTTGTCTCGTCGAGCTGAACTGAAGCGCGGACGCCGACCTCGGACGGTCGGACTGCTGCCGCCCCGTTATCGTTTCCACCTGAACCCGCACTCCGACGTGCGTTACACCGGTTCGTGTCCGGAGTGTGACGAACGTTTGGGGCAACGCAAGCTGCCGCTGGCGGTGGAGGTGGACCAGTGGGGACTGATCACGCTGCCGGTTGTCTGCCGGTATTGCTCGGCGTGCGAACTGCTGATCGCCCACCAGGATGAACTGGAAGATCAGTTGACCGCGCTGTTCGAACGGCTCGATCCGCTGGTGATCGGCAACGGCTATCGCGTGTTGGGCTCCGTCGGTCGGGACGGTTTGCGGCACGAGCAGGACGAGCCGTGGAGTTCGCGCGAGTTGAGTGCCGCGCTGCACGACTTCCAGGAGTATGTGCAACTGGAGCCGCCCGCGGTGCGGGCGCTGGCGGACGTGGCGCGGCCGCGCTGAACGGCTGCCTGCGCATTCAATTCACTTCGGCCGCGGGTTCAACTTCCACCTCGCAGGTTCTGGAAGAACTGGCGGGTATCAATCCCTTCGCGGAGTTGCGCGGCGTTGATTGGCACCAGGCTCAGGTTCTCCGACCACTTCGTGACACCTGCCGCCGCGGGACGCGGCGTTAACTGGAAGTCCTGCAAGATGTGCTGTTGCAATTCGCAGGCCAGCCGCGACCAGAGCGCCGGGACAATGCCCAGCAGCACGTCGCGTCGTTGCTGCACGTCGGGGGCTGGTTCCAGCGAGCAGCGCAAGTCGCCCACATCGAACGAGCCCAGGCGCAGCGGGATGGACCAGGCCAGATCGCGTTGCCGGACGCCGTAGCCGCGGGCTTCGGCGGCGATCCCCGTGCCGCTCACCAGCGGCCAAGGACCGGGTGAGTCGGGGACAGGCTGGCCCAATTGCACAGCAGGATGCAAATGCCCATGCTCGCGGAACCGCAATTCCGCGCCGGCCGCCCGGATGCCTTCGTGTTCCCGCGTCAGCGCCACCAGGCTGGCCACGGCCAGCGCGGGATGCAACGTGAACGCGGCGGGGTGAATCACGTAATCGTCCGTCTTGCTGAGGATGGCCGACAAGCGGCGCGCCGCGTGGAACAGCAGCACGAACTCATTCTGGGTCCAGGTCACTGGTTCCCGGAAGTCCAAGGCCAACGTCCCGCGGATCGTCTGGCGGCCGGTCCAGGCGACCACGGGGATGCGGACGCCGGCTGCCAGGGTATGCTGAACCGCGCGGCGCACACGGGGCTGGCATTGCCGATAGTCGTAGGTCAGGATCTTTCCTCCGGCCCGCCGGCGCGGCCGGCGACCGGCCTGGGCTTCCCAGGGTTCAGGAAGACAAGCTCTCCGCGACTCGGCGTGCCGCCAGACATACCAGCGAGGTTCCGAGATGCGGTCCGCCGACCAAGTCAACACTCCGGCGTGCTCGATGGCATAGTCTTGTAACAGCACGAGCAGCGATTGCACGATTTCGTCGGCCTTGGCGAAGTCGGTACCCAGGTCGGACACGGGCCTCATCAGAGACGCGACGGCGGGCACCACCTGGTGATTGGCGGCCGCGTGGCCGCTGGGAAACTGCGAGCCGTAAACCGCCACGGGCGGGCCTTGTCCCGCGCCGGTCGTCGCCATCCGACCCTCGTCACCTTCCGCCAGTTCCACTTCGCGCGAGATCAGCGCCTGCGCGTCCAGAAACGCCCGCTTGCACTCTTCCAGCTCGGCCAGCGCGCCCAGCAGCTCTTCATCGCAGCGCGTGAACGGCTTGGCGCTGGAGGCGCGATTCAGGCGGACCACGCCCAGCAGACCGGCCCCGGTTGCGTCCAGCGTGACGCCCAGTCCCAGGAACCGCCGCCGATCGAGTTCGCTGAGCGCGAACCGTTCGCGGTACTTGTTCAAGGGCAGCGGTGGCAAATCGTCGGGCACGCCGCGTTCCGACTTGCAAACCACGTCGTTCTTGCGAACCACCGTGCCCGGATGATTGGCCAGGTAGCTGGTGTAGCCCGGATCCGCGTCCAGGTCGTAGGAGGCGACGCCCAGCGGATTGTGCGCGGAGTAACCGCGGACGGCGGGCGCCGCGTCGATGCCCGAAGTCGCCACGCAATACACGCGCCGCGGTCGCCCCTCGGCCACGCCGCGGGCGAACACCGAACAGCCGCTGGCTTCGAACAGCACTTGCAGCACGTCCTTGATCACCTCGCAGCCCGTCGCGGCCGGACTATCCAACTCCAGCAGCCGATGCCGCAATACGGCCTTGGCCAGGCACCGGCGAGCCACCCGGTACTCCCGCACCAGGCTGCCGACCAGGGCCGCCACGGCACTTACCGCCTGCGTCGCCGGCAACGTCTCGTCCGGCCGCTCGCTCAAGAAGTAGATGCTCAGCACCGACCGCGCTGGGACCGAGTGATCGACGGGAATCGGGGTCGCCAGGATGCGCTGCATGCCGGTCAGGCGGACCTTGTCCAGGCGCCGAAACCGTTCGGCCCTGAGTGGCGTGGTGTGCACGACCGTGCCGATTTTCTCCAACGCCACCCGGCCCGTGAAACTGTCTTCCGGCAGCGTGTTGTCTGCGATGTACTCCACGTCAAACCCGCTGGTGGCGAACACGAACAGCTCCCGCTTCGGCTGGTCGCAATACCAGACCGTGCACGACGTCGTGTCGGCGGCCACCGTTCCCAGGGCCTGATCCAGCCCCCGGGTCACCGCATGGCAGAGCCGGTTCAAGATGACCGAGAGGTCCCAACCATGCCGTTCGGGATGGTACGGACAGCGATCGACGTTTCGCAGCACCAGCATGTGCGGGACCAGGCAACTGGCGGCCAGCGTCAAGTCGCCGACCTGCTGTTCGATGAACCGGTCCGCCAGGCGGCATTCCAGGTTCAAGACGCCCACCAGGTTCCGATCGGCGTCGAAAACGGGCACGGCCAGTTCCGACCGGGTATCGTCATTCACGCCCAGGTAAACCGCATGATGCTCCGGATCGTTCACGTCGTTGGCCAGGTAGGCGCGAGCGGTGCGAGCCACATGTGGGACGATGCCCGTACCATCCAGCGGAAGCGAAAAACCTCGCTGCCGCGACAGATGCGTGACCCGCGCTCGCAACTGCCCGCCGTCCTCCAGAAAGAACAGCCAGCCGGAAGTCGCTCCGAAACGTTCGGTCAAACGGGCCAGCAGAAACCGCAAACTCTGTTCGGCGTGCCGCTGCGCTTCCTGGGCCAGCATCTGCCACTCGGCGTTGAACTCACGCAGCAAGGCCAGCGTCGCGGCCGCACTCCCGCCACCCAGCTCCGCGGGCGTACGCTCAGCTCCCGGCCGATGCAAGCTCCCCGTGCCGGCCGACTGATCCACGCCGGATGTTCCCGCCGCCGCCGTGTCCGCTGGCGACT